>JBEBGT010000458.1:0-3450 GCA_040081365.1 Candidatus Eiseniibacteriota bacterium
CGGCGCGCGATCGGTTCGCACCCAGGTGCCGGCCGACACGCGGCTGTTCATGAGCGAAGCGGATGGCACCACCGATGTGCCCGGCCATGGCCCGCTCGGACTCGCCATCCTGTCGTTGGGCGGCAACCCGGGGCGCGGTGCGATCCCGGTGAGCTTCCGTGTGCCGCGGGACTCCGACGCGCATGTGGAACTGCTCGACACCGCCGGCCGGCGCATCGAGCTGCAACGCTCGCCCAAGGGTGTGGCCGGCGTTCGGCAGCTGGTGCTGGCGCAGGCCCTGGTGCTGGCTCCCGGGCTCTACCTGGTGCGCGTGCACCAAGGTGGCCGCACGGCCACCGCGAAGGTCACACGCATGCGATGACACCACTCGGCGCTGCTGCCCCCCAGCGCGCAGAGGGCGTTGCGATGGTCCGGACCGCGGGGCCGGAGGCTATGCCCCTCCAACCGCACCGGACCTCGCGCGCCTCATCTTGCTGGCGGATCCCGTGGCACCGCGTGCAACGCCACGGCGCCATCGCCGTTCAGGGCGTGTCGGCGCCCGGGCCGTGCCAGCGGCGCATGAGCCCGGCACGCCACGCACGACCTACGGGCAGGACCGTGGCATCCTGCAGCACGACTTCAGGTGCCCCCAGGGTCTGCGTGCGGATACTCGCGATCCGATCCAGGTTCACGAGCGCGCCACGGTGGATGCGGATGAACTGGGCCGGGTCCAGCCGCTGCTCCACACTCGACAGCGTCTCGCGCACCAGGTACATGCGGCCCGCACAGTGGATCTCGCAGTAGTTGTCGGCCGCCCCCACCCAGTCGATGTCCGCCACGCGCAACAGCCGGTGCTCGCCACCGTCCTGCACCAGCAGTCGCTGGGCGTGCCCACCGCCCGGCCCCGATCGCACGGCCACGCGCGCCAGCGCGGCCTGCACCTGTTCCAGGTGCACGGCGCCGCGCTCACGCTGTCGGTCCACGGCGCGCGCCACCGCCCGCGCCACCCGCTCGCTGTCGAATGGCTTGAGCAGGTAGTCGAGCGCCGCGACCTCGAACGCGCGCAACGCGAACTCGGCATGCGCGGTGGCGAACACCACGCAGGGCGGTCGCGGCCCATCGAGCGCAGCCACCAGATCGAACCCGGTCTGCCCGGGCATGTCGACATCCACGAAGATCAGGTCGGGTTCATGGGTACGCACGGCCTCGAGCGCCGCCGTCGCATCGCCGGCCTCGGCCACCACCTCCACGCCGGGCTGCTCGCGCAACAACCGGCACAGCTTCGCGCGCGCCATGGGTTCGTCATCCACCACCACCACGCGCATCACGTCGGCAGTTCCCGCGCCACTTCAACCGGTCCTGCAGGCAGGCCCGGCACCACACCGGGCCCAGCGGTCGCGGCGCGTACCGGCGCCCGTCGGGCCGGCAGACGCACCGCGAGCACCGTGCCTCCGGCGGGTCGTGCGCGCAGCGTCAACAGGTGGCGCTCCCCGTACAGGGCGCTCAGCCGCGCGCGCGTCGAGCGCAGCCCCAGTCCTTCGGTCCAGCCCGCACGCAGTCCCGCGCCGTCGTCCTCGATGTGAATGACCAGCTCGGGGCCTCCAGCGGCGGAGCCCTGCAGCTCCACGCGCACCAGCACGGTCCCGATCGGGCGAGCGCGCAGACCGTGGCGCAGGGCGTTCTCCACCAGTGGCTGCAGCAAGAGGTTCGGCACCAGCACGTCCGCCAGCTCCACCGGCGAATCCACCGTCAGGCTCAGTCGGTCCCCAGCGCGCAACCGTTCGATCTCCAGGTACGCCTCCAACAGCTCCAGCTCCGTGGCGAGGCTGATCTCCTGCTGCGCGCGGTGGGCGAGCGATCCGCGCAACAACTCGGCGAGCCGCGTGATCGCGCGATCGGCCAGGCGCGCGTCACGGTACGCCAGCTCCGAGATCGCGTGCAGCGCATTGAACAGGAAGTGCGGCTGCAACTGCATGCGCAGCACCTGCAGTTCGGACTCCAGCAGCTCGGCTCGCAGTTCCAGGGCCTCGGCCTGCTGGCGTTGGAGCAGCGAACGGAACTCCACCGCGTGACTGCCCGCCACCAGCACCAGGTAGCGCGTCAGGTCGAACACCAGTCCGTCGACGAGGGCGGCCACCAACGGGGCGGGCGGCGCCGACGGTCGCAACACGGGCTCGAGCCACCAGCCGACCAGCGCACCGACCACGTGGATCGCGCTCGCCGCCAGCGCATGCACCGTGATGAACCGCGCGAGCGGCACGTTGTCCCAACGCACGCGCTCGGCCAGCGTCATCACCGGCGGCGTGAGTGCGCCCCAGACCAGCGCGCTCGGAGCGGTCCAGAGCAGCACCCCCCACCACGGCGGCTGGCCCTGCCCCGTGAGGGGCAGGTACATGGCGATCACCTGCGCGGTCAGCACGCTCACGCCGCACCATGCCAGCATCGCGGTCGGCCAGCGGCGCCGCCACGTACTCCATGGCAGAGCGGGTGTCCTCGCTGCTCGTATGGGGGCCGGAGCGCTCATCGGTGCACGAGAGCGTAGCAGAACGGCCGTGCGCTTCCGCGCCCGGACTGCCGCCTCCCGCCACCGGCGCTCGCCGCGGCGCGACGCACTCCACCCCGCGCAATGGGCGTTCGCCACATCGCGCTTGGAATCTCGCCGCGCGGCCCGCTCCATCGTGCCCGGCGTGCCCGGCGTGCCCGGCGTGCCCGGCGTGCCCGGCGCATCGTGCCGGCCTCCGACGCTCCACGGATCCCCACTCACCCATGTCCTCGAAAGGCGGCGCCACCGTGTCGCACTCCACGCTCACTCGATCGGTCATGAAATGGGTCCGCCGCCATCCGCTCGCTGCCGGTCTCGCGCTCTGGCTGGTGGGCATGGCCGTGGGATGGCAGAGCTTCGATGAGGGCGCCCAGCACGTTCGGTTCGCCGAAGGGTCAGCGATCACCGGCGAAGTGCGCGCGATCACGCGAGTGGCCGGAGCCGTGCTTCCCAGGTACAAGATGCAGGTGCGTTGGGACGACGCGGCGGGCGACCTGCACCAGACGTGGACGCAGGCCCACCGCTCCGACCTGCGGCGATACTCGATCGGGGACTCCGTCGAGCTGCGGCTCGCCGCCGATGGATCCGGCGCGGTCATCACGGAACGCTTGCTCCGCTCGCGTGGCGTGCTCCGGATCGGCGGCATGGTGGCCACGCCATTGCTGTGGGCAGCACTGGCGCTGATGCTGGGTGGAGCGTTCCTCGTGGCCACCCGCGAGCGCTTCCTGGGCGAGGACTCCTGAGCGCGCCCCCTGCGCGGGCCATGCCGTTGCGTGCCGCCCGAGCGCTCGCGGTCTTGAGTCACGACGGTCGCGCGCACCGGCGGCGTCATGCCGGATCGGTGACGGGGAGCAGGCGGCCCGCGGCTCGAACACGCGAGTCCATCCTGCCTGACGTTCCGTTCGCCCCCTGCCGGGTCCGTTCGCCAC
>JBEBGT010000459.1:0-3437 GCA_040081365.1 Candidatus Eiseniibacteriota bacterium
GTCCGCGAACACGGACCGCCGCTTCGGACTTTCCGGGGCGGCTCACCCCGCGCGAAGCGGGCTGTCGCGCAGCTTGCATGGGCGCCTGCCATGGCCGCGGCCGGGCGCCCTGCGCGGCGCATCGTGACTCCTGCGCGATGGCACCGCGCGCCCATGCCGCGGCACCGCTCGCACCGTGCGGCTCGCGTCGTGCGCGCGTGCAAGCTGCCGTGTTCAGCCCGGCGGACGCGCCCGACCGTTCGAACCGCACCGGCGAAACGCGCGCTCGGCACGACCGCCGAACGTTGCGGAATCCTGACGTGGGGTGGCACAAGCGGGGTGCATTGGGGAATCGCGCGCACTGCCGTGCCGCGTACGACTGAAGCTGCATCGTCGCACTGTGTGCTTCCGCCCGCCCGGCGCGATTGGCGCACTTCTTCCTCTGACCCACGCGCCCTGTTCGTGACTCACTCCGTGGGTCGCAGGGCAACGGTGGGGGGCTGCAGTGCCCGCCGTAGGGTCGGACCGGCCGCGCCTCAGGCGCGCCGGTGTTCGGTGGAGGTGTCATGCGCCGGTTCCTCGCGGCCGTTGTGGCGGTCCTCGCGACCGCCTCGCTCGCATCGGAGGCAGCGGGTCAGTGCAGCATCCAACACACGGCCGTGACGGGAGCATGGGAGTTGTGCGCCAGCGCAGGCAGCTCGTGGCAGTGGAGTGGGCCGGGCGGATTCGCGGCCACCAGCGAGTGCGTGACGGTGACCACGCCGGGGACTTACTCGTTACGCGTCTGGGACGGGCTCAACGGCCTGTGGAGCGCGCCCTGCACATGGGCATTCGGCCAGGTGCCGGCCGGGCCGGCCTGCAGCATCGCGGGCGACGACAGCGTGTGCGCGGGCGAGAGCACCATGTGGTGCGCGCCATCCGGCGCCGCGGCGTATTCGTGGACGAGTCCGTCGGGCCGCCATGGCAGCTCCACGTGCACGTTCGTGTCGGAGCCCGGCGAGTACACGCTGGTGCTCACCGATGCGAACGGTGCCACCGAGACCTGCCGGCGCACGCTGATCGTGTACGACTGCAGTCCGCCGCAGCTGGGCGCGGTGTGTCCCATGAGCGCACGCGCCTGGGCGCGGTCGTGTGGCGCGAGCGGCGGGTACGTGAGCGCGGACGCGTTCGCGGATGTCGCGGCCCGGGTCGATGAGCGCTCGGCGGTGTGGTCGTTCGGTGGTACTGCGAGCGGCCTGTGCTCCATCCTCCGGCGCGATCGCCATCACGGCAGCGAAGCCTGGCGTGCCAAGCGGCACTATGCGGCAGTCCTGGCGAACCTGTCCGCGGCGGACGCACAGGTGGTGGCCGCGGACGGCCATGGCGTGGGTCTCGATGCCAATATGACGCTCGACAGTCTGCGCGGGGTGACGCCGGGCACGACGTTGGGCACCTGGGTGGCGGCGACCGAGGCGCGCTTGCTGGAACTGTCGACGAGCCCGGCCCGCAGTCGCATGGCGCGCGCGGAGTATCGCCGCATCGCGCGGCAGGCGCGCGCGATCGACCGCATCACCACCGGCTGCCCGGCCTCTGCCGCCGCGCTGCTGGTGGACGAAGATGAGGACGACGACGACGGCATGCTGCGCCCCGAGGACTCGTCCGTGAGCACGAGCGGTTCGGGCGCCACGGTGAGTACCGCCCCGCGCAGCAACCCGAGCACCGGGCTCACGGAGCTGCGCTGGACGCTCGAGCGCTCGGCGGCGGTGGAACTCGTGATCATGGACATCACGGGCCGCCGGATCCGCCACCTGGCGAGTGGCACGTTCGCGGCGGGTACGCACGTGTTCACGTGGGACGGGCGCGACGATGACGGCCGCGCGGCGCGTGTGGGCGCCTACTTCGTGGCGGGTCGCGTCGGTCGCGAACGGCTCACGCAGCGGTTGTTCCTGCTGCGCTGAGCGCACGCGGGAGGGTCCACCGGCCGTCTTCCGAGCCATCGGGAGACGGCCGTCCGCGTTTCGGGTGGCGCGTGCGCCGATGCCCGTGCGGCCGGGCGGCGTGGCACGCGTGCGAGACGCGATTGCGGGCGTTGCAGCGTGCGAATGTCGTGACCCGGTCCCTTCCAGCACCATCTGGGCATGCGCATTGCGGAACCACCTGATGCCCCCGTGGGCCACGAGGAACCGGGGCATCTCACCCGATCGCGACTCCGCGCCCGGTCGAATCGCAGTTCCGGCCTGTGTGCGAAGACCCAGCGCGATATTGGCCCGATTCTTCCACTGTGTATCTGGTGTCCCGATCGTGGGGAGAGGGACAAGGTCTCGTGCGGCGCAGGGCCGTGCGGGACATGCAGTGCCGGCTGTGTGTGCATCCCGCGTCGGCGCCTTGGAGAAAGAGAGAGCTCCGAGGGCTGTAAAAGCAGCACACGGTAAGCAGTGGCTTCGGGCCTTGCTCACCGGCCGGTCGCGCACCGGTCAAGCGGCCACCCCGCGAAGGCGGAGGTGGCCGCAGCGTTTTCGGCTCCCGTGATGACCTCGGCCCATGACCCGCAGGAGCGTCGAGAAGATCGTGACGGCCCTGGAACAGGCCGGCGTGGTCCGCGGGCCGGCACCGGGCGAACCGAGGCTCGGGGATCTGCTCCGAGAAGGCTGAGGCGGCACGTGGCGGCCCGCCGGGGCCCGGCCCCGCGCCCACGAGCCCGGTTTGACCCGCCCGGCCCCGCGCCCGTAACCTGTTGTCTGAACGTTTGCAGCACCCGGCGAGGCGCGATGCTGAGCCGGTCCCTGGGACGCACGCGTCCCCTCAGCGCCGCCCGAGTCCGAAGCTCGGCGCGCTCTTCCCAAGAATGCCATTCACTTTCAAGCTCGAAGCCAACGACCCGGGCACCGCTGCGCGCGCCGGTCGGTTCACCACGTCCCACGGTGACGTCCTGACCCCCGCATTCATGCCGGTGGGTACGGTCGGTTCCGTGAAGGGCCTGACCCCCGACGACCTCACGGCCGCCGGGTGCGACATCATGCTCTCCAACACCTACCACCTGATGCTGCGACCGGGTGTCGAGACCGTGGCGCGCATGGGTGGCCTGCACCGCTTCATGGGCTGGAAGGGTTCGATCCTCACGGACTCGGGCGGCTTCCAGGTCATGAGCCTGTCGGAGCTCAACAAGCTCACCGAAGAGGGCGTGGAGTTCCGCTCGCACCTCGATGGCTCTAAGCACATGATGACGCCCGAACATGCCATCCGCGTGCAGGACGGGCTCGGCACCGACATCGCCATGTCGTTCGATCACCTGGTGCGGCTGCCGGCGCCCATTGCAGAGGTGCGCGAGGCGGTGTCCCGTACGGTGCGCTGGGCGCAGCGCGGTCTCGACGAACGTGCGCGGTTGCGCGACGAGGGCCGCGGCGGCATGGCGCTGTTCGGGATCAACCAGGGTGGCACCGATGCGGCCGAACGCGCGCGTTGCTTCGAGGGCCTGGGGG
>JBEBGT010000050.1:0-12838 GCA_040081365.1 Candidatus Eiseniibacteriota bacterium
CGGATGGACTGCCCACTTCGATTCTGTGTGGGCAGTTCACGGGCCGCGGGGCCACCGCATCGCCACCGACGCGATGCGCGCGGCCCGAACAAGGCCATTGACCCAGCGCCCCGCGGGGTATGAGTCTTGGAGCCGTCGGGCCGGGGGAGTGAACCGTCCGGGAGAGGGTGCTGCACATGAAGCCACGCATGAGTCCGAGAACCGTGGTCGCCACGGTGATCGCAGTCGCCGGGCTCGGAATGCTCCTGCAGCCCGCTGCGGTGCCGTTCGCGGAGTCGCTCGCCGCCGACGTGCAGAGCCTGCTCGAGCGTCCCCGGCTCCAAGCCGCCCGCCGCCCGGCCCGCACGCTCCCGCTGCGAGCCGGTGACACGGCGCGATTCCCGCGCGACAGGTTCGGGTTCGTGTTCTCGAGCGAGCGCGGCACGAGGATCGACACGCGCTCGGGCACCATGACCATCGATCGCGTCATGGATCCCGACACCACGATCGCGTTGCGATTCAGTGAAGCCGAGCTCGATACGCTCTACAAGGAAGCCATTGCCATCCGACTCTTCGATGAACTGACACTCGATCCCGAGCACAAGGACGCGGAGGCGATCTCTTCTAGCCAGCGCTACGGCCTGAGCGTTCGCACTGGAGCCAGCGAACGCGAGTTCGGCTGGCAGTCCTACGCGTTGGCCGACGGTCGGTGGGCCGATGGGAGCTGGGCGGCCGGACGCGCTGCAGACGACTGGAAACGCCTCAACGAATTCGTCGGACATGCTGCCGGCATCGCGCGTCGCCACGCGGAGTACCGCGCGCTTCCGCCGGCGCGCGGTGTGTACATCGACTGATCTTGCAGGAGGCGCGCGTTCGGTGGCGATCGCGCGCTCCCGCCGCCGAGCGGTGCCTACCTGTGACTTCTCATCGCATTGGGCGAGTGCGGCCGCTGCCGTGCAACGCCCTCACGCCGTCGCGGCGCTCCCCACCCGCTGGGGGCCCGCGCGGGCAGTGGTCTCCTCCACCGAGGCCACTGGTCGGTTTGAGCGCAAGTCGGCAACGCTCCCGAGGGTCGACCCGTAGCGCAACAGCGGGTGTGCCCACACCACACAGCCCAGCCGGCACCGCCATCCCGCACCTGATTCAGACGTAGACAAGTGTGTCTGTCCGCCCCTCTCCCGTGGGGATAGCAAGCCAACAAGCTGCCCCTCGCTTAGAGCCTCAGCCCCTAGGCAAGCAGCAGAGCGCGGATGTCCAAAATCCAGACTCCAGATACCATTCCGCATGCCCCAGGGAGCAACCCCGCTCGCACGATAGAATGTCACTTCGCCATATCCGCCAATCGTAACCTTGACACGAGCCAATCGCGTTGTATGAATACACCGAGCCCGCATGCGATGACCGCCGGGTCGCCCGGGGCACCGCCTCGATACTGCGCAGTTCACGTATCGCAATGTGATAAGACATCGTCGCTGCAACCGGAAACGGCCATTGTCGCAAGCGGTGCGTTGAATTAGGCAGCCGCGGGCACCGGTAGCGCAGACGGGCGAGGCTGGACCATGCAAGCTCTGCCTCAAGCGCGCGCTCACCATCAGGGAGGGTTCGTTATGCGAGCACTTTCACGCTGGCTCACAGTGATAGTTGCGATGGCGCTCGGCTATCAGCACGCGGGCGCGTCATCAACCCAGGAGTGGGTGGACTTCGTGCTTGATAGCTCCAACAGGCCCAGAATCGTTGCTTACGACAACCTTAACGCGTACGCGCGCCTCGCCGCGCTCTCGGCCAGCGCGACGTGGAACTGCTGGCAGCTCTCCGATGCCCCGCTGATGGGCGGGGACCTCAGCTACGTGGGCCTTGATGGGGTGGCCGTGGTCGATGCCGGGGGCACACCATACACGGCGTTGGTTGTTCAGAAACGACTCACGCTCAACGCCTGTGGTGTGTCATTCGTTGATCGCCTTCAACTGTGGCTCCAGAAGGGCACCGCTGTCACAGCAAGCAGCCAGGTCTGTATCGACTCGACTGGCGACCTGTTCGGCTGTGTTCAAGCCAGCCAGCAGGGGCGCCACGTTGCAATGACGCGAGCCTCCGACGGGAGAGTTCACGTCGCCTATCTGGACGGAAGCGCCGCCCTTCGATATGCCGTCAGCAACACTACCGTGACGTCCTTCGCGTCAGAGACCGTTGCAGCGGGGCAGGCGACGCTCGGCGGTGGAGATATTTCAATTGCGGTGGACGGGCAAGGCGCCCCTCACATCGCTTTCGTGCAATCAAGCCAGCACGCGTACGCCAGAAGAATCGGCAACACATGGCAGGTAGTAGTCTTGAGCGTGCCAGCGTACCCAAGTGGCTATTCGGGCCGGCGGCTAACCAACATCTCTCTCAAGCTTGATGCTTCAGGGCTCGGGACGATGGCCTTTACTGTCGGAGATACGCTCTGGAGTATTAGGGAGACCTCCGCAATGGTTTTCGCGACCGCCGAAGTGGCGGACGGCGGGATTGGCATGGAGGGCTATCCTTCGCTCGCTCGAGCAACGAACGGAGCCCTTCACCTCAGCTATTTCCGAACAGCACCAGGTGTTGAAAACCTCTGCTACGTACAGCGAGGATCGGGCGCGTGGGGGACGCCAGCAATAGTGTCGTCTCACACGGGTGGAGCGGGGGGATTTGTACACAAGCGGCACGTCATTGCTCTAACTTCCGGGCCCACGCCGCTTCCTAGAATCGCCTATCCCACTACCGGTAGCGGAGGGGGTACCAGTATCTGGCTCGCGTAGTCCGACGGGGTTGCGTGGTCTGACGCTGAGGTGCTGCCGTGTTCACAAGACACGACAGGGGGCAGCGGGAGTGGCGGGGGTGATCATGACCCATACCGCGACGGTGAGTTGCAATACATCGATCGCGGAGGAGAAGAAGCCGCAACGCTTCAGATCCAGGTGCCTGCCGTCCAACACTCATTCATCGATGTTCGAGGGTTAGTGCCAGCCACCGCGGAGGAATACCGGCTGACGGTGTTGGATCTCTTGGGGCGCACGGTTGCAAGCAGTGTTGGTGTCGCATCCGGAGGCCGGGTCTTTCAGCGCCTGAGCGTGAGCGCGCCCGCTGGCCTCTACTTGGTGCGCCTCACCACGCGGGATGGGAAACACGCTTCGGCCAAGACCTTCTTGGTGAGGTAGCCGGCCTCTCGCGGCCGTCGGCGAGGCCACGAAGCCCCGCCGACGGCTGGAAGGCGAAGCAGCGGTCCGAGGGTGTGGCTGGACACGGGGAGTCCCGACTCGCTGGTTGCTGTCCGTCCAGGTCTCTGTCGGTGATCATCTCCGTGGTGAAGTTGGCGCTCTGGAATATCCTCTTGAGGGCGCCTTCAACATGTACCGCGCTCTTGCCGCGAGCGCCTCGACGTCCGTGGCATACATCGAGGCATCCCGGAGAGATGGCGCGCCGAGAACCTGGAGAGCCTGTGTGGGGCGAGAATTCGCGAGATGTGCGTTTGCGAGTGCGAGCGCAAGCTCGGGGGGCACACCCTCAGCAGGCGTGAGCAGAGCGGTGCTCCGCTCGAGGACAGTCTCGACGTCGGACCAGTGCGCCAAGCTGCCGGCGACTTGTGCGTAGAGTAACGCCGCATCGATGTCATCGGGGAGGATTGCCAGCCCCGCGCGCAGGAGTTGCTCAGACGGTTCGAATCGGCCGACGGCCGCCAAGTGCTGCGCAAGGGAGAAGGCGAATGGCGAGTAGCGCTGTGCGTAAGCAGCCCTAAGAGCGAACGCCCACCCTGGAAGCTCGGCCCCCGTGGTGACGGCGAGTGGAGCGTTCTTGCGTTCTGTCGCCAGCGCACGAAACGATGCTGGGACCGTTCTCGTCCACCAGTCCACGGCGAGCGGGCCCGCCGTGGCCGCGAGGTCCGCTTGCGTCCTCGCCGTCAACCGATAGACCGTGATCCGAGGGCCCTCGATGTTCGATGTCGAGCCGAACTGGGCCACCGCCATTGCGTGTCGTTCGAGAAAGGCATAGAACCGGCGCTGCTCGTGGAAGCGCAGCGTGTCAGCATCGAAGCGCCCGCGGACAGCGCTCGTGGTGATGAAATAGTCGACCCCACGCAACAACCGGATGTCGTATGCAGCCGCATTCCAATCCACGGCGTGGGGGTAGACTTCAACGGGAGTGCGGGCGTCGCGCGGGAGCACCACCGATGTGTAGCCGCCGCTGAGAAGCGGCATCCACACCAGGTGGTAAGCGCGCTGCTTCAGATAGCCCCCCTGTGCTTGTGGGCTGGCCGCACGAAAGACGGGACTGGAGATCATCAGTGACCGAGTCTCATGGGTGAGCAATGTGGGCCCGTATGCCTCGGAAACCACGAGGTCTCGATCCCCGAGGTGTGTATGTGCCCACTCGGTGGCCAACCGCTGCGTGGTCATTGCTCCGGAGAGCGCGGCGCGAGATCCGTTCAGGAGGGGTTGCAGCAGGACTATGAGTGGCAAGAAAAACCCGAAGTACCGGGCGCCACGAAATGAGCCGTGCGAGGGTGAAGCGAGGCGCAGTGCTGCTGAAGTCAGGCAGGAGCCGATGGCGAGCGCGGGCACGAGGTAGCGATGGGCCTGTGTCGGGGAGAGCGCGGTGGGCAGGAACGCTGCGAGCCATGCAAGCCCCAGCAGTCGCGTGGTGTTGGTTGCTGTTGGGGTCAGGCACAGGATCACGGAAATCAGGAGCAGTAGAGTTCCAAGCACCCCGAGATTCGCGACGGTGCCCGACAAGTAGAACCCGAAGCTGAGACCGCTGGTGTGTCCGAGGCCTCCACCAGTGGTCGTGTCGAGCATGTAGGTCAGGTCTCTCGCCACTTCACCCCAGCTCAACACTGCATACGGCGTGGTGGCGACCGCCGCGACGCAAGCGACCCCTACCGCGATGGCCCTCCTTCTCCTGCCGCCGGCATGAAGGTACTCTTGCGGCGCGACGAGCATCATCGGCAAGAACAGGATGACCGCCGGGTACTTGGTGCCGATTGCGAGCCCGATGAGCATGGCCGAAAACATCAGATGTCGCCCTTGACGATCGCTCTGGAAGCGATCGAGTTGCTGCAGCGCGGCCATCGCGAACATGGTCATCAGGCTGTCCGCGAAGATCAGCCGTGATGTCTCGATCATCCACGGCGCCAGTGCCACGAAAGCCATGGCGACCGCTGCGGGGACCTTCCCGTAAGCGATAGTAAGTCGCCCCACGATTCCGATCGTCACAGCGTCCGCGAGGATCGAGAGGCCGCGCGAGGCGATCACGGCCTGCGTGGGATCCATCGTCAGGCGCAACAGGAAGTCTGCCGGCTGGTCGCTCCCGGAGCACCAGAACGCGATGCGTTGAAGGAAGTAATTGAGATACAGCGAAAGCGAGGAATAAGCGAACCAGTGTGGATTCAGGTCCGGCGAGGACCCGTCAGCACCCCACATGCTCAGAGCGTGCCGGAACGGAAACGCCTCTTCCGTCAGATCGGGCAGTCCGTGGCGGATGTGCAGGACTCGTAACGCGGCTCCGAGCATTGGAATCAGGACCAACAACAAAGAAGACGCCGAAAGGGCTGGCGCACGAAGCGACAGATTCAAACCTGGCTGCATGCGTGCCATCGACGGTTCTCCCACGGGACGGTGCGACAGTCCTGATCAGCAGGCGCCTCTTGTTCCTGCAGGGAAGCCACTTCCAATGCTTCGTAACATAACGGAAGGGCCCTCCGAATCGAACCCAAAGGCGGGGCCCGCGAGAGACTCATGAGCTACGGGCCAGTCTGTGTCGCCGCCGCCGAATGCTCCCCACGCCAGTTGTGGAGGGGCAAGGACCCGACCGTCACTAAGGAGTGGCGACGCTCTCCACCCGCTTCGCCCGCACGCGCCACGCCATCCACGTGGCGAACAACGCCACCAGCGTGAGCGCCAGGAATGTCTCGTGCGTGGCTCGCACGAACGCGCCACGGTCGAGGCCGCCGGGAGCACCCAGGTGCAGCTCGGCGTGCGCGTGTGCGTGGTAGCGCGCGGTGGCCAGCGCGCCGGTGAACGCCACGCCCGCCGCGATACCCAGGCTGCGCGTGGTGCCCTGCAAGCCCGAGGCGAGTCCCAGTCGCGCCGGCGGCACCAGCGACAACAGTGCGCTGGCGTTGGGCACGGAGAACAGGCCCTGGCCCACGCCGATCAGCACCAGCGCGGTCACGAGCCTTGCGCCCATCGGGAGCGCGCCGAGTTGCGACAGTAGTGCGAAGCCACCGGCGGTGAACGCCATGCCGGTCACGGTCAGCGTGCGCGCGCCCACGCGGTCGGCGAGCCGCCCGGCCGACGGTGCGCAGAACAGCGCGGCCACGGGCAGGATCGCGAGCCAGGCGCCCGACTGTGCGGCCGACAGCCCGCCGGTCTCTTCGAGGACCAACGGCAGCAGGAAGCCCACCGACACGCTCAGGAGCTGGCCCAGGAACGTCAGCGTCACCGCGCCACCCAGCGGCCCCAGCACCAGATCCAGCGGCAACAGCGGCTCGAGCCGCGTGCGCTGCTGCGAGAGGAACGCGGCCAGCAGCGCCACGCCCGCCACCCCGCTCACGACCACCACCGTCGACAGCCAGCCGTGTTCGGGGCCGCGCGTGAGTGCCAGCATGATGCCCGCGAGCCCGAACGCCCACAGCAGCGGCTGCACGCGATCCACCACCATCGCACCCGGCGTGGGCGCGTCGGCCGGCACGCGCTGCTTGAGCATCGAGAACGCCAGTAACCCGAGCGGGATGTTGACGAAGAAGATCCAGCGCCACGACGCGTGCGCCACCACCAGACCGCCCAACGGCGGGCCCACCGCGAGCCCGATGCCGACCATGGCGCCGAACGCGCCCAGCGCGCGGCCGCGCTCCTCGAGCGGGAACGCCTGCACCAGCAGTGCCGAGCCGTTGGCCGACACGAATGCCGCGCCCAGGCCCTGCAGCACGCGCAACGCGATCAGCGTTTCCACATTGGGCGCGAGCCCGCACAGCAGCGAAGCCGCCGTGAAGAGCAATAGCCCGTAGCCGTAGATCGAACGTCGCCCGCGCGCGTCGGCGATGCGGCCCGCGGTGAGCAGCAGCCCGGTGATCGTGAGCGAGTAGGCCAGCGCCACCCACTCCACCGTGCTCAACGCGGCGTGCAGCGAGCGCTGCAGCGTGGGCAGCGCGATGTTGACCACGCTCGCATCGAGCGTGGCCATGACCACACCGAGCGCGATGGGCGGGAACACCTTCCAGCGCGGCCAGTGGTCGGCGGCAGAAGACGAAGCGGCGGGGGGTGTCGCACCCCCGCCGCCCGTCATGGAATACTTGCGTGTGGGAATCACTTCTGGCGCAGGATCCTCATGATCTCGGGCAGGTTCGGCGTCTTACCGTACAGCAGCATGCCGAGCCGGAACAGCCGCGCACCGGACCATAGGGTCAAGACGCCATACGCGAAGAGGGCGATCATGGAGCCCGCGATCTGCCACGGCGGGATCACGGCGCCCGACACGCTGGCCGCCGACAGCCGCAGCATCATGGTCATGGCCGCCGTGGTGGGGAAGAACGACAGCCCCACGGCCAGCCCGGAGTTCGGGGCGTTCAGGAGCGCGGTGATGATCCAGAACGGCGCCACGTTCAGGATCGTCATGTAGCCCGCGATCTGCGTGGCCTCGCGCAGGTTGCTGGCCAGCGCGCCGATCGACGTCATGAGACCGGCGTAGAACAGGTAGCCGAGCACGAAGTACACGAACGCGAACACCAACAGCGACGGCGGTACGTCGATGTGCAGCAAAGCGAGCGAGCTCCCGCCCATGGTGAGCCCGGCCACGATCCAGGTGCCCACCAGCGTGAGCGCCGCGCCCGAGAGCCCGAGCAGCTTGCCCAACAGCAGCTCGTCGGCGGTGACGCTGCACATGAGCGACTCCAGGATGCGCGTCTCCTTCTCCTCGGCGATACCCTGCAGCAGGTACTGGCCGCCGGTGATCACCGACATCACGAGCAGGAACCCGAACGCGAACGGCAGCAAGAAGCCGCCGATCTCCTTGCCGTCGTCCTTCACGGCCCAGTCGCCGCGGCGGTCCTGCGTGTAATAATCCATGCCGCGCCCCATCCACAGGGTGCGCTGGATGCGGCTCGAGTCGATGCTCCCCGAGAGCAGGTTCTGTGTCAGCCACGCCGTGAGTGGTCGTTGGTCGCCGCTGCTCGTGAACACGCGCGTGTCCTTCTCGTACACGCGCAGCCGGCCGGACTCCAGGAAGTCACTCGACACCACGAGCGTCTGGGTCACGGTGCCACTCTCCAGCGAGTCGAGAGCCGTGGCTTGGTCCGCAAAGCGCCGGAACAACACCGGCACCGGCTTGGGCTTCACCTGTGGCTTGCTGGCCTGCGTTGGGTCGGTGCCCAGGGTGAGCACCGCCGGCTGGTACTCGAACGTGAGCGGCGCGTTCGCGTACAGCCCCGAGGAATCCACCAGCGCCACGAAGCGGGCCTGCGCCTGCTTCTGGAGCGCGGAGTCGATCTGCATGCGGGTCCCGACGATCCCCGACAGGAAGAAGATCGCCGGCGTGATGAGCAATGTGAGCACGAACGCCCGGCGGCGCACCGTGGTGAGGTATTCGCGGCGCGCGATGACCCCGACCTTCTTGGTGTTCAGGCTCATCGCACACCTCCCAACATCGGCGAGTCATCGATCGTGGGCGGACCGCTCTTGCCCTGGTCGAGCCCGGCGCCGGATTCCACCACGTGCACGAAGATGTCCTCCAACGGTGGCACCACAGGAACGAATGCGCGCACGGCCAGCCCCTGTTCGAGCAGCGCCTTGAGCACGGCGGCGGGATGCGCGGTCTTCTCGAGCGTGATCTGCCAGAACTCCGGCTGTTGCGACATGCTCTTCACGCCCGGCACCGAGCGCGGCGTGCCGTCCACGTGCAGCTCATAGGCGTTCTCGGCGTACTGGCGGCGGATGTCGGCCACCTTGCCGTACAGCACCATGTGCCCGCGGTTGATCATCAGCGCCCGGTCACACTGCTGCTCGACCTTGTTCATCTGGTGCGTCGACAGCAGCACCGTGCTGCCGTCCGCGCGGCGGCGGCGCAGCACGTCTTCCAATACCTGCACGTTGATGGGATCCAATCCCGAGAACGGCTCGTCGAGGATCAACAGCTGCGGTCGGCCGATCAAGGCCGAGCACAACTGCAGCTTCTGCTGCATGCCCTTCGACAGCGCCGAGACCTGATGCTTGGCCCACGCCGCGAGCCCGAACTCCTCGAGCAGCGCAATGGACTCGCGCCGGGCATCACCCGAGCTCATCTCCTTGAGTTCGCCGAAGTACGACAGCGCATCGAGCACCGGCACCTTCTTGTAGAGCCCGCGCTCTTCGGGAAGGTACGAGGTGCGGGGGCGCTGGGGTCCGCCCACCGCACGGCCGTCATACGTGATCGTGCCCGCGTCGGGGCGCACGATGTCGGTGATCATGCGGATCAACGTGGTCTTGCCAGCACCATTGGGGCCCAACAGGGCGAAGATCTCGCCGCTGGCCACATCGAAGCTGACGTTGTTCACCACCGTGCGGCCGTCGTACACCTTCTGGACGTTGCGGACCTGGAGCATCGTCTCCTCGGGAACGGGGGGACTCGCGAGCGGCTCAGCGTGCTGCCGCTGCGGCCACGCCGTACCCGCTTCCAGCGGGACAGCCGGCGTGCGAGCCGTGACACTAGGGGGCGGCTCGTGGGCGGACAAGCCTACGTCAACCGGCGCGGCGTGTTGCGTCCCGGCGGCCGGCCGGTGGGTTCGGGGCGACGGGCGGTCGTCGGGCTGCCGGAACGCCACTGCGCTCACCCTGTGCCCGGACACCGGCCGAAACCCGCAACCCCTTGGGCGCGGCCGCTCGAGGGCCCTTGCTGGGGCGCCGCCGCGGGCCCGGAACGGGGTCATGGCGCCGGTCCGGGCGGCCGATAACCCCGGGGACCGTTCGGGCGGGTGCCGTGCGCCCGGCCTCGACTCGCGCCGTAGAATCGTGCCGCAGACCCGCCCCGAGCCTCACCGGAGAGACCCGCTCATGCGCCGAAACCGACTGCCGCTCGCCGCCCTGGTCGTGACGCTGTGCGTCGCGAGCTTCACCGGCTGCGAATGCAGCTCCTCGCAGGTCGTGGCCCCGCCGCTGCCGCCACTGTCGGCCGTGGTGCTCACGCCCGCCACCGACACGCTGGTCGCCGGTGAGCAGCGGCTGTTCGTGGCCGCGGCCTTCGATACGAACGCCGTCGCGGTCGAAGGCGCCGCGTTCACCTGGGTCAGCGGCGACCCGCGCGTGTTCACCGTGTCGCGCACCGGACTCGTCACCGCGCTGGGTGAAGGCGTGACCACGCTCATCGCGTCGGCCGGCGGTCTTGCCGACACCGCAGTCGTGGCGGTGATCGTGCAGGCGGGCTGGTACGCGCAGACGAGCAGCACCACCAGCGACCTGAACGGCGTGTTCTTCGCCGCCGATGGCCGCCGCGGTTGGGCCGTGGGCGATGCCGGCACGATCGTGCGCAGCACCGACGCCGGGGCGTCGTGGACGACGCAGACCAGTTCCACGGTGGCCGACCTGCACGATGTCTGGTTCACCACCGACTCCACCGGCTTCGCGGCCGGCACCGGCGGCACGGTCATGCGGTCGCGCAATGGCGGCGTGTCGTGGTCGCGGCTCAACAACACCGGCACCACCGACGCGCTCTACGGCGTGTGCTTCGCCGACACCGCGCACGGCTGGGCCGTGGGTGCCAATGGCACGATCCTGCGCACCGCCAACGGCGGTGCCACGTGGAGCAAGCAGAACCCCACGGCGGCGCAGTTGAACAGCGTGTCGTTCAGCGACACCTCGAACGGCTGGGCCGTGGGCGAGACCGGCGTCATCGTGGGCACGCATGACGGCGGCCGCAGTTGGTACATCGTGCAGCCGGCGGTCACCGCGCTGGGCCTGCGCGCCGTGTGGCGGCTCTCGAACACGCGCGCGGTGGCGGGTGGCGTGACGGGTGCGAATCCGTTCACCACGGCCACGGTCGACTCGCTGCAGTGGGGCCTGGGTTCGTTCGGTGCGGCCAACCAGGTCGAGGGCCTGCACATGGTGAGCGACCAGACCGGCTACGCCGTGGGCACCAACGGCACCGGGCTCGTGTTGAAGACGCTGGACGGCGGGCTCAACTGGTCGCCGCAGGTGTCCAACTCGGTGCAGGCGTTGAACGACGTGTGGTTCGTGGACGCGCTGCGCGGCTGGGCCGTGGGCGTGGGCGGCCGCATCGTGCACACGTCGAAGGGCGGGCTGTAGCCGCACGCACACGCACCACACGCGCGAGACGGGCCGCGAGGGCGAACCCTCGCGGCCCGTGCTGCGTGCGCCCCCCGGCGCCTGCGCCGGATTGACGCGCACGCGCCGCTGGCCCGACCATGCGGCCATGGACGCCCGACTCATCGTCATCGATGGCTACAACGTCATCCTGCGCTCGCCGCGCTTGAAACCCGGCGGCACGCGCACGCTGCGCGATTCCCGTGACCTGTTGTCCAACCTGCTGGCGTGGATGATGGGCGGCAACAACGTGCGCTTCTTGATCGTGTTCGACGGCCAGCAGGGCCTGGGCCGCGACGAACCCAACGGCCGCGTGCAGATCCAGTTCTCGCGCCCGCCCGAGACCGCGGACGACGTCATCCGTCGCATCGTCGAGAAGCGCGTGGGCGGCGAAGAGGCTGTGACCGTGGTCACGTCCGACATCGAAGTGGCGCGCCACGCGCGCGCCATGGGCGCCGACATCTCGCTGGGCGACCTGTTCCTGGCCTCGGCGTTCGGCAGCGTGGGCAACGAGCCGGGCGAGTCCGACGGCAAGAAGCCCAAGGACGCCCCCGACGAGGACAAGCCCGTGTCGCTGTCCAAGAAGGAGCTGGCCGAGTGGGCCGAGCTGTTCACGCGCCGCACCAAGGGCGCGGCCGGCTCGGGTGGCGATGCCGACGACGACGAGACGGTGAACTGACACGGGCCTGACCCGCCACCGGTCACGGCCGGCGGGCCGGGCCGTTGGAACAGTCACACGGCCGCGCGCGAGCATCGCGCCGGCGGTGCGCGCATCGAATCGCGGCCGAGTCCCCCGCGTGCCTGAGTCCTGCACGCCCGCCGCGCCAAGGCGACACGACGACAGCCGAGCCCCCGAGTCCCGAGGAGGTCCAACGATGTCCCGCCGCATGTTCCGCTCCCTGCTGGCGCTGGCGAGTGCCGCGCTGTTGATCGCCGGTGCCGCGCACGCCGCCAAGCCCGCGCCCAAGCCCGTCGCCGTGTCCACGGCCAAGCCTGTCGCGCGAACCGAGACCGCGGTGTTCGCCATGGGCTGCTTCTGGTGCGGCGAAACGCAGTTCGAACAGCAGCCCGGCGTGCTGAGCGTGGTGTCCGGCTACGCCGGCGGCCCCGAGAAGAACCCCACCTATGAAGATGTCAGCGCGGGTAGCACCGGGCACTACGAGTCGATCCAGATCACGTTCGATCCCACGAAGACCAGCTACGAGAAGATGATCGACCTGTTCTGGCACGGCATCGATCCCACGCAGGGCGACGGCCAGTTCTGCGACCGCGGCCGGCAGTACCGCTCGGCGGTGTTCTTCGCCGACGCCCACCAGAAGCAGGTGGCCGAGGCCACGAAGACCGCGCTCGAGGCGTCGGGCGTGCTCAAGAAGCCGATCGTCACGCAGATCCTGAGCGCGGGCGCGTTCTGGCCGGCCGAGGACTACCATCAGGACTTCTGGCGTAAGGATCCCGTGCGCTACCGCAGCTATCGCTTCGGTTGCGGGCGTGACCAGCGACTGGCGCAGCTCTGGGGTGACAAGGCGGCCAAGCCGCTCGTGCACTGAGTACGCGCA
>JBEBGT010000051.1:0-12779 GCA_040081365.1 Candidatus Eiseniibacteriota bacterium
GGTCGATGCCCTCACCGGCAGCGTGACGTCGTGGAACCCGAACCCCAACGGCCAGGTCGATGGCGTGGCGATCGTCGACACGACGGTGTATCTGGGCGGCTGGTTCAACTTCGTCGGGCCCACGAGCCGCAACTTCCTGGCCGCGGTCGGACTCACCGCGGGCGCGTTGCTGCCGTGGAACCCGGGTGCCAGCACGAACGTCAACCACCTGTCGGTGCAGAACGGCCGCCTCTACATCGGCGGCATCTTCGTGACCGTGGCCGGCGTGACGCGCAATCGCGCCGCGGCATTCGATGCCACGACCGGCGCCCTGCTGGGTTGGGCCCCGCTCGTGACCTCCACCAGCTCGACGGTGACCGCCATCCGCGACGCGGGCGACCGCGTCTACCTGGGCGGCTCGTTCACCACCGTGGGTGCGCAGGGGAGGTTGCGGCTGGCCTGCGTGGATGCCGACAGCGGGACTGTCCTGCCATGGAACGCGCAACTGAACGGCCAGGTGCTGGCGCTGGCACTGGCGAACGGCAGACTGTACGCGGGGGGCGTGTTCACCTCGGTGCGCTCGACGCGCCGCTACTTCGCCGCCTGTCTCGACACGGCCGCCGCGCCCCTCACGGGGGAGGGCGCTCTCCTGCCCTGGGCGCCGACGCCCGGTTCCACGGTGTACGCGTTCGCGCCGGGCGGCCCGGCATTCTACGTGGGCGGTTCGTACGCGAGCATCGGTGGCGTCGAGCGATTGAATGCGGCCGCATTCGACCTCGCCACGGGGCTGCCGACCGCGTTCGACCCGGCGCTGGGCGGCACCGTGAACGCCGTGCTGGTGAACGGCGGCCAGGTCTACCTGGGGGGCGCGTTCCTGACCGCCGCGGGTTCACCGGACTACGCGAACCTCGCACGGTTCGACGGCGTCACCGGTGCGGGCCAGGCATGGAACCCGGGCATGAGCGGCATCGTGAACGAGCTGGTCACGGACGGCACCACCCTGTGGCTGGGCGGGTCGTTCTCGCTGGTGGGTGGACAGATACGCACGCGCATGGCCGCAGTGGAACTGGCCACCGCCGCGCTGCTGCCGTTCGACGCACCCGCGACCGGCAACGTGAACGCGCTCGCGGTGTGGGGCGACACGCTCTACGTCGGCGGTGTGTTCAGCATGCTCGGCGGGCAGCCGCGCAACCGCATCGCGGCGGTCGACAAGGTCACCGGCGCGCCGTTCGCATGGAATCCCAACAGCACGGGCTCCGGCGTCACGACGATCCTCCGCGATGGCGCGAACGTGCTGGTCGGCGGCACGCTCGGGACCATCGGCGGCCAGGTGCGCGGTGGGCTCGCGGAGCTCGATGCGACGACCGGCCTCGCGACGCTGTGGAATCCCAACGCCAGCAGCAACGTCGATGCGCTCGAGCTGGTGGGCTCGACGCTTTATTGCGGCGGCTCGTTCACCAGCATCGGGGGGCAACCGCGCGTGCGCCTGGCGGCGATCGATCGCACCAGTGCGCTGGCCACGTCGTGGAACCCGAACATCGGCATCACGTCCGTGACCTCGCTCGTGACCGGCTCCGGCAAGGTGTGCTTCGGTGGTTCGTTCGCGACCGTGAATGGCGTGGCGCGCTCGAACCTCTCGGCCCTGTACGATCCGGCGCTGCCGCTCACCGCGGTGCGCGCTTTGCCGCCGCGCAGCAGCGGCGTCGTGCTCTCGGCGCTGTCGCCGACACCGTTACACGGCCGCGGCAGCGTGCGCTTCGTGCTGGCGCACGCGGGCCGTGTCTGGCTGGATGTGCTCGACGTGCGTGGCGCGCGCGTGCGAGCGCTGCTCGCCGACGCCGAGTTCGGCGCGGGATCGCACGCGGTGGAGCTGTCGCGTCAGGGGCTGGCCGGGGGCGTCTACTTCCTGCGCCTGCGCTCCGCCGAAGGGGAGGCCAGCCGGAGGTTCGTGGCGCTGCCCTGACGGGCGGCCGCGCGGGGCACGGGGCCACCTCCTTCGGCGGTCCGCGCCTCGGGGCGCGATCGGCGCGGGATCCGGGCACGTTCGGCGCCGGCGGAGCCCCGCTTGGCCCGAGCGCCTTGCGGAGCCCGCCCGTGCGCTCCTACGGTGGCCCGGTTCGGGCCCGTACCGGCCACCGCCGCGCGCGATGAGCGCACGCGACGTTCCCCGCCACTGGAGGTCCCATGTTCCGCCGACTCATCCCGCTCGGGATGGCTCTGCTGCTGGCCGCGCCCGCATTCGCGGCGAGCAAGCCCGCGGCGAGCAAGTCCGCCGCGCCGCCGCCGGCGTTGTCGCCGGCCACCTACCCGGTCGAGCGCTACACCCTCGACAACGGCCTCACCGTGATCCTGCACGAGGACCACACGGTGCCCGTGGTGTGCTTCTGGCAGTGGTACAAGGTGGGCTCGCGCAACGAGCGTCAGGGCATCACCGGGTTGTCGCACTTCTTCGAGCACATGATGTTCAACGGCTCGAAAAACGTTCCGCCCAAGGAATATGACCGCCAGCTCGAGTCGCGCGGCGCGTACTCGAACGCGTTCACGAGCCGCGACATGACCGCCTACTACGAAGAGGGCGGCAAGGAAGCACTCGACAAGATGCTCGAGCTCGACGCCGACCGCATGCGTGAACTGTCGTTCCTGCCCGACCTCTTGAAGAGCGAGGTCGAGGTGGTGAGAGAAGAGCGCCGCTTCCGCACCGACAACTCGGTGCCGGGCCTGCTGGACGAGGCGCTGTATGCCACGGCATTCCAGGCTTCGCCCTACCACTGGCCCGTGGTGGGCTGGATGAAGGACCTGGAGCGCATCACGCGCGACGAGATGGTGGAGTACTTCCGCACCTACTACGCCCCCAACAACTGCGTCCTGCTGCTGGTGGGCGACTTCGAGGCGGCGGATGCCAAAGCCAAGATCGCACAGGCGTTCGGTTCCATTCCGCGCCAGACGCCGCCGCCCGCGCCGGTGAACGCCGAGCAGGACCAGAACGGCGAACGGCGCGTGGAAGTGCGCTACCCGTCGGAGACCGTGTCGTTCCAGGCCGGCTACAAGGCGCCGGCCGTGGCAAGCGAGGACATCTGGGTGCTCGATGTGTTGTCGAACGTGCTCTCGGGTGGCGAGTCGTCGCGGCTGCATCAGGCGCTCGTGTACGACCAGCAGATCGCGCTGTCGGCCAGCGCCTCGTACCGCGCCGGGCTCGAGCCCGGACTCTTCGAGTTCTATGTCGAGATGAAGCCGGGTAAGAGTGCGGCCGAGGGCGAGAAGGCTCTCTACGCCGAGATCGAGCGGCTCGCGACCGACGGGCCCACCGAGCGCGAGCTGCAGAAGGCGCGAAACCAGGCGGAGTCCGGCTTCATCGGTGCGCTCAAGACGAACAACGGCGCCGGTCAGACGCTGGGCTTCTTCGAGCACGTGCACGGCGACTACCGCAAGATGTTCTCGGCCATCGAGCGCTACCGCGCCGTGACCGCGGCGGACTGCCGCCGCGTGGCCAAGCAGGTATTCGACGCGCATCGCCGCACCGTGTCGGTGCTCGTCCCGCTCGAAGTCGGCAAGGAGGCCCAGCCATGACCGCGCCCCGCATGTGGAACCGGTTCGTGCGCGCGGCCGTGGCCGTGGCCGCCCTGTGCGCGCTCGCGCTACCCGTGCACGCGGCGGCGCGTCCTGCGGCGTCCGCGTGGGTGCGCAGCACGCTGCCGAACGGGCTGCAGGTGGTGGTCGTGCCCACCTCACGGTTGCCGCTCGTGGATTTCCGCCTCGTGGCGCGCGCGGGTTCGGTGTACGACCCCGCGGGTCGCGAGGGCTTGGCGCGGCTCACGTCCGAGCTGCTCACGCAGGGCGCGGGCAAACGCACGGCGCAGCAGCTCGCGGACGACATCGAGTTCGTGGGCGGTTCGCTCGAGGCCAACTCGGGGGCCGAGCAGTTCGTCGTGAGCGGCGAGGTACTCCAGAAGGACCTCGCCTTGGGACTCGAGCTGTTCCGTGATGTGATCGTGTCGCCCACGTTCCCGGCCGAGGACTTCGAGCGCAAGAAGGCCGAGACGCTGGGCCAGATCGCCTCGGACAAGAGCGAGCCGTCGGTGATCGCCGAGAACGCCATGACGCGCTGGTTCTGGGGCGACAGCCCGCTCGCGCATCCAGCGGTGGGTTACGACAAGAGCCTGGAAGCACTGACGCGCGAGGACGTGGTGCGCTTCCATCGCGAGCACCTCACGCCCGAGCGCTCGGTGCTGGTGGTGGTCGGCGACGTCAACGCGGCCGCGTTCATGGCCACGCTCAAGACCGCGTTCGCGGGCTGGAAGAAGTCCGGCGTGGCACCGGGGGCCGACCCCTACGGGCCGGCCGCGGCTCTGCGCGGGCGGCAGGTGCGCATCGTCAACAAGCCCGAGGCCACGCAGACGCAGATCCGCATGATGTGCCCGTCGGTGCCGCGCAACCACCCGGACTGGTATGCGATCCAGGTCGCCAACACGATCTGTGGTGCCGGCTTCACGTCGCGGCTGGTGAACTCGATCCGCGTCGAGAAGGGGCTCACCTACAGCATCGGCAGTGGCTTCCGGCAGAACCGCTCAGCCGGCGCGTTCCGGATCACCACGTTCACCAAGAACGAGACGCTGCGCGAGATCGTGGACGCCGTACTGGCCGAGGTGCAGAAGCTGGTGGACGAAGGCCCCACCGACGCCGAGTACGACAAGTCGCGCAACTTCTTGAAGGGTCAGTTCCCGCTCGGCCTGCAGTCGCCGGACGATCTGGCGGGCGAGATCGCGAACGCCGAGTTCTTCAACCTGCCGCAGGACTTCATCGCCAGCTACCCGCAGCACGTGGGGGCCGTCACGAAGGACGACGTGAAGCGCGTGCTGAAGTCGTACTTCTGCACGCAGGACCTCAAGATCCTGGTGGTCACGAACGGCGAGCTGGCCAAGAAGGCGCTCGACGGCGTGGGCGCGCTCGAGGTGAAGGAGATCGATTAGTCCTGCGGGCGTCGTGCGTTACAGTGGGCCCGGGTCCGCGTTCATGGCGGGTCCGGGCCCTTCTGCTTGGGGAGCCGCCCCGTGCGGCGGACGGCTGCGGACGTGATCGGGAGACCAGCGTGAGCATGACCGGAGCGAGCCCGTCGCGCGGAGTGGCGGTATGAGCGAGCCCGCGGTGCCGCCGCCCGTGCCGGGCGCGACCGAACCCGCCCCGCGCACGATCGCCGGCTTCCACCCCAACGTCATCGCGCTCGGGCTCACGTCGCTGTTCACCGACATCTCGAGCGAGATGATCGTGCCGGTGCTGCCGCTGTTCATCACCGCCACACTCGGCGCGTCGGTGGCGAGCCTGGGGCTCATCGAGGGTGTGGCCGAATGCGCCTCGTCGTTGCTGCGCTTGGTGTCGGGCCGCGTGTCCGACCGGCTGGGGCACCGCAAGCCGTTCATCGTGGCGGGCTACAGCCTGTCGGGCGTGTGCAAGTCGAGCATGGCGCTGGCGGGCACCTGGCCGGCCATGCTCGGCCTGCGCTTCGGCGATCGTGTGGGCAAGGCCCTGCGCACGCCGGCGCGCGATGCGTTGCTCGCGGACTCCGCGGGCGCGGGTGCCATGGGGCGCGCGTTCGGCATGCACCGGGCCATGGACACGCTCGGGGCCGCGATCGGCCCGCTCGTGGCGTGGTGGCTTCTCCGGCACTGGTCCGCGCTCGGCGCCGAAGGCTACCGGCGCATCTTCCTGGTGTCGGCGATCCCCGCGGCCATCGCCGTGCTCGTGTTGTGGTTCATGGTCCGTGCGCCGCGTGCGGCCGCGCGCACCGTGGCCGAGCAGGTCGCGAGCCGCGAGCCTCTAGGGCCCGCGTTCACGCGCTTCGTGACCGCCGATGTGCTGTTCCAGCTCGGCAATTCGAGTTGGGCGTTCCTGCTGCTGCGCGCCGAACACTCGGGCTGGAGCGCGAGCGGCGTGGCGCTGCTCTATCTGGCGTACAACCTTTGCGCCGCCGTGCTGTCGTTCCCGTTCGGCTGGCTGTCGGACCGCGTCGGCCGCCGCCCGCTGCTGCTGGCGGGCTACTTGTTGTACGCGCTCGCCTACGGGATCGCGGCGTTCGCGCCCACGCGCGGCGGTGCGGCCGCGGCGTTCCTGGTGCTGGCGGCGCACACCTCGCTCATGGATGGCCAGGCCAAGAGCCTGATCGCCGACCTCGTGCCGCGCGTGCGTCGCGCCACGGCGTACGGGGCCTACAATGCCGCGGTCGGAATCGCGCTGCTGCCGGCGAGCGTGATCGCCGGTGCGCTGTGGCAGCGCGTGGGACCGCAAGCGCCCTTCGCGTTCGGCGCCGCCCTCGGTGTCGCCGCGGCGGTGGCGTTCGCGCTGCTCATGCCGGCGCATCGCGAACAGGAGGACCGCCATGCCTGAGCCGCGCGGGGAGTTCGCGCGCATCGCCGCGCTGGTGTCGATCCTGCCCAAGGGTGAGGGCGTCGTGGTGGGCCCCGGCGACGACGCGGCCGTGCTGCGTCCGCACGAGGGCCAGGAGCTCGTGGTCACCACCGACACGTTCGTCGAGGGCCGCCACTTCCGGCGCGACCTGCTCACGCCCGGCGAGGTCGGTGTGCGCTTCGCCGCGGCCAACCGTTCGGATCTCGCGGCCATGGCGGCGCGCCCGCGCTGGGCCACGCTCGCGCTGTCGCTGCCGCCATCCTGGAGCGAGAACGAGGTGCGTATGTTCGAGCGCGCCTGCGCGCGCGAACTCATGACCGACGGCGCGGCCATCGTGGGCGGCAACCTGAGTGCGACCGACGGGCCGTTCGTCGCGACGCTCACGCTGATCGGCGAAGCGGCCCCGGGCCGCGCCTGGACTCGCGCCGGGGCCCAGCCGGGCGACGTGCTGGCCGTGACCGGCGCGCCGGGCAGCGCGGCGGCATTCCTGGCGCTGGCGTTGTGGGCCGAGCCGCCGTCGCGAGAACGCGCCGCGCTCGAGATCGCCGAGCGCTTCATCCTGCCGGTCTCGCGCGTGACGTTCGCGCGTGCACTGGTCGCGGGCGGCGTGACGGTGCGTGCCGCCATCGACGTGAGCGATGGCCTGGCGGCCGACCTCGCGCACCTGTGCACGGCGAGCGGCGTGGGCGCGGTGGTCGACGAGGCGCGGCTGCCGGCCGATGCGCCGTTGCTCGGCGCCGCACGACTGTTGTCCGCGTTCTCGGGGCAGGAACGCGGGCCCTTGCCGGCGCCCGAGCTGGGGTTGTTCACGCAGCTCGTGCTGTCGGCGAGCGACGATTACGAGCTGTTGCTCGCGGTCGCACCCGGGTCGTGGGACGGGTGCGTGGCGATCGCCGCGCAGTCGGGCGTGCCGCTCACGGCCATCGGCGAGATCGCATCCGAGCCCGGTCTGCTGTTGCGCGAGCGCGCGGGTGGGCTCGTTCCGCTGGTGGCGCGCGGCTGGGATCACTTCGCGCGCTAGTCGAGCGCGTGCGGGGTCGCGTTCACCGGCCCCATGCACGACCGGCCCCGGCGGCCCTGGGCAGGACCGCTTCGTGAGCCTCGCCTGTGGGGCCCGCAGGCCAGTGCACGCCGGCGGGGGTGAGTTGCGGCAACGGTCGCAGCGCGTGGGCCCGAAGTGACGGGCGGTATGTGCGGTCGGTTCGAACGCGATCGCCACTTGCGGGTGCCTGACGACTGCGACACTCTCATCCGTGCTCTCCCGGAGCCTGCGTCGAACGCTCCCGTGATCAGTACCGCCGAACTCCGCTCGCGCGCCCCGCGCACCGTACGCGGATGCCCCTGTCCCTCGACCCCGGCCTCCACTAGCGTTGACTCCCTATGAACGTGCGTGCCAACAGGTTCCTGTTCGTCGCCGGCTTGCTGCTCGCGCTCGTGTTCGCGGGTGCGAGCTGCTCCGATCTGGGTGATCCGCTACGGCTGTTCCCGCGGCCCGAGATCTCCGTCACGACACTCGAGTTCGGCGCCGTGCCGGTGGGCGGTTCGTCCACCCGGAGCGCCACCATCGCGAACACCGGTGAAGCCGACCTGCAGGGCGTGGCCGCGGTGAGCTGCCCCGAGTTCAGCATCGAGTCCGGCGGCGGTGCCTACGCGGTTCGTCCCGGCGGCGTGCACACGGTGGCCGTGCGCTACACGCCGGCCGCCGTGGGGGCATCGGACTGCCAGCTCACGTTCGGCGACGGCCTGCGACCCGTGGCGCTGCACGCCACCGGCACGCCGGCGCCGGCGGGGTTGTGCGTGGCGTCGGTGTCGTCGATCGACTTCGGCTCTCTGGCGCTCGGCGCCAACAAGCTGGCGGCGTTCAAACTCTACAGCCGTGGCACGGCCGACGTGCAGGCGGACGTGAGCGCGCCATGCGGCGAGCTGCAGTTCCTGGGCGGCAATGGCGCGCGCACGATCCCCGTGGGGGATTCTCTCGTGGTCACGGTGCAGTTCACGCCCAGCGCGGGCGGGACATTCTCGTGCAGCATCTCGACCGGACCGGGCAACCCGGTGGTCACGGTGACGGGCAGTGCGACCAGCGTGTCGTTCGCGAACCAGATCGTGCCGATCTTCAACCGCAACTTCTGCACGATCGCCTGCCACAGCAACACGTTCTCGGACGTCAGCGCCATCGTGAACGTGCCGGCATCCGGGTATGGCGCGGCGGTGCTCGTGAAGCCGTTCGACCCCGCGAACTCGGTGCTCTACGGCAAGGTCGCGGGCTCATCGTTCGGGTCGCGCATGCCGCTCGGCGGCCTGCCGCTGCCGGGCACCGACATCGCACGCATCCGCACGTGGATCCTCGAAGGCGCACACAACAACTAGTGAAGGGTGACGCATGGCACGCATGATCCGCAGGCTGGCCGTGTTTCTCGGTGTCGCGACGCTGCTCGGCGTGCTGCCGGCGCCACCGGCGCGCGCCGTGCCGCGCTACTCGGCGCGCTACGAGCAGAACTGCATGCTGTGCCACGCCAACCCCACCGGCGGCGGCATGCGTTCGTCGTACGCCGTGCAGGAGCTGCTGCCCAAGGAGCTGGCCATGTCGCCGCGCAAGCCGCAGGCGTTCGAGGTGCTGGACGCGCACCTCAACAAGTACGTCAGCATCGGTGCGGATTTCCGTAACCAGCTCATGCTGTTCAGCGAGTCGTCGCCGAACGCCTCGCAGCAGGGCTTCTTCCCCATGCAGGGCGATGTACAACTGCTGTTCCAGCTCGATCCGCGCTACCAGCTCACGATCAAGCGCAGCATCTCGGGCACGAGCGAGTTCTACTATCTGGGCCACCTGCTGCCGTGGGACGGCTACGTGAAGGGCGGGCGGTTCGTGCCCGTCTACGGCTGGAAGTTCGACGACCACACCATGTTCGTGCGCCATTTCGAGGGCTTCGAGCCGCCCGCCAACTTCGATGCCGGCGTCGAGCTGGGCGTGGCGCCCAAGTTCGGCGAACTCCAAGTGGCCGTCGTGAACGGCAACCGGGGCGCGACGTTCGACAACGACCGCCGGCTCGCGGTGTCGGGGCTCGCGAGCGTGCGCTGGTCGCTTGGGCCGCTCGCGTTCACCTCCGGCGTGTCGGGCTACGCGCACCCGGGCGCCGACCAGGACAACGGCTCCGCGGGGGTGTTCGGCTCACTGTGCGTGGGCCCGCTCACGTGGCTGGGGCAGCTCGACCGCCAGCGCTCGGAGCCTTTCGTGGGTCCGATCGTGGGTGGCACCGTGTCGTCGCAGGAGTTGAGCTGGGTGGTGCGCCAAGGGGTCGAGTTGTTGGCCACCTACGACTTCTACGATCCGAACCGCGAGCTCAGGACCGGCTCGATCGCGCGCTTCGGCGCGGGTTTCAAGGCCACGCCGGCGCCTTTCATGGCGGTGCAGGCCATGTACCGTACCAACGATGCCGACCCGGGTCGCGACCTGCCGGGCAGAGATCACGACGAGGCGGTCCTGCAGGTGCACTTCTTCTACTGATGCTGTTCGCGCCGAACGCGCATCCAAGGGGCCTGCACGCGCTCCTCGCGAAGCTCGGTGCTCGTACGATGCTGGTAGACGTCCTGTCCCCCGTGGGTGGTGCCGTACCAAGGAGGTTCCATGCGCCAGCGCATCCGAGTCGTGGTGGTCGCCGCCGTACTGCTGGGTCTGGCGGGACCGGCGTCCGCGGCGGAGTTCGTGGTGCGGCCCGGCGGTGACTCGAAGGTGGTGTTCACCTCGAAGGCGCCCACGGAGTCCTTCGACGGCAAGACCAGCCTCATGACGGGCACGCTGTCGCTGGATCCGGGTGCGGTGGGCGACAGCATCACCGTGCACCTCGAAGTCGATCTCGCCAGCCTCGACACGGGCAGCAAGCTGCGCAACAAGCACATGCGCGAGAACCACCTCGAGACCGACAAGTTCCCGAGGGCCGTGTTCGACGGCGCCACGGTGCGGTCCGGTGCCGGCGCCAAGCTGGAGTCCGGCAAGGCCGCGGCGTTCCAGGTCGAGGGCACGTTCAGCATCCACGGCGTGAGCCGGCGCTTGGTGTGCGAGGCCCAAGCCATGCTGGCACCCAAGGGCAATGCGATCGTGTTCAGCGCCAGCTTCCCGATCACGCTCTCGGACTACGATATCAAGCGGCCGGAGTTCCTGTTCATGAAGCTCGCGGAGACGCAGCAGGTGAAGGTCAGCGCGACCGCTTCTTCGCAGCCTTAGGGCCCGCCGCCTTGAGGCCGGCAGTCTTGGCGCCGTTCGTACGCGTGCTGCCGTTGGCGCGCACGGCCGACTTGGCGCTCAGCACGGCCTTCGCCGGCTTGCTCGTACGCGGGGCCGCCTTGAGCGCGGACTTCGCGGCCGGCTTGGCCTGGACCGCCGCGGGGGCCGAGCGCGCGGGCGCGGCCGCCACGGGCACGCGCTTGCGCGCCACGGCCTTCTTCTTGGTGCGCACCGGTTCGGCCGGCGTGGTCACGCGGCGGTAGAGCTCGCCGATGACGCGGTTCTCGTCAAGGCCCCCCACGTCGCGGAAGCGCTGCTCCACCATGAGCAGGAACTTCTTGCGCGGCAGTCCGCCCACGTAGTTCGACAGCTTGCCGTCGGCGCCGAGCACACGATGGCAGGGCACCACGATCGCGAGCGGGTTCGTGAGCACGGCCTGCGCGATGGCCCGCACATTGCGCGGCTCGCCGGAGGCACGGGCCAGTTCGGCGACGGTCACGGCTTCGCCGTATGGGATCTCCATGAGCGTGCGCGCCACCTTCTGCGACAGCGCGTCGCCCGACAGGTCGAGCGGCCAATCGATACCCTTGCGCGCGCCGGTCAGCAGCTCCTCGAGTTGGTCGGCCAGCGGCCGCAGCTCGAACAGCGACGGTTCCCACGTGGCACCCGGGGCGCTGGACTCGTGCGCGGCGATGGTGCGCTTGAGGCTGCGCCGGTCCATGAACTCGACGTGGCGCAGGCCCCTCTCGCTGGCGGCCAGGAACAGCAGGCCGAGCGGATGCGGCGACGACATCACATGATAGAGCAGGTGCATGGAGCGGCAGTCTCCGGGAACACCCGCCGAGGGTCAAGGACGGCCGGGTCCGGCCGGGGCCGCTAGCGGGCCCCGAAGAGCCGCGGCAGCAGCGCGCCCGTGCGGCGCGCGTACGCCTGCCAGACCTCGCCGAAGTGGCCGGCCAGCAGCCGTTCCTCGCGCCGCACGCGGTCGGCCTGCACCACCACCATGACCAGCGCGGCCGGCAGTGCCAGCGCGCTGCCGAACGCGATCGACGCACCCAGATTGGCGAGCAGCGCGCCCAGGTAGCCCGGGTGGCGTACCACCGCGTACCAGCCCGTGGTCTCGAGCGCATGCTCGCGCTGCACCGCCAGCAGCGGTGAGAAGCGCGTGCCCAACTGCAGCATGGCGGCGACGCGCATGTACAGCCCCAGCGCCGAGAGCGCCACTCCCAACCAACCCAGGGCCTCGGGTGCGGGCAGCAGCCAGGTGCCGGTGCGTGCGCCCCATGCGGACAGCGCCGGTGTGCCGAGCGGGATGATGGCCAGCAGCAGCATGGCGAACGGGTCCTTCTCGGTGCGCGTGGTGTCCTGCCCGCGCGTGGGCCGCGTGAGCGTGAGCGTCACGCCGGCCGCACCCCAGATGGCCAGCAGTGCCAGAGCGCGCGGCGCGGCGAACACCGCCGCGAACCCGCCCATGCCCCAGGCGAGCAACAGCAGGTCCACGGCCAGCGCCACCGCGGCGCGGGCGAGCCTGAGGACGAGGGGCGGCGAGGGGTCGGCCATGGCGATAACCCTAGCATGCCGCCCCCGCTGTTCCGGAGCAGAGCCTGACGGCGGGGTGCTCGTTGGCCTATGCTCGCGGCGTCCCGTTCGTCCCAACTTCCGGAGGCTGCATGAATCCGTCGCTCTTCGCGCCGCTCGGCCCGTTCCACCCGGTGATCGTGCACACGCCGATCGCCCTGCTCATCTTCAGCGCGTTCTTCGCGCTCATCGGCCGGCTGTTCGACCGCGAGTGGCTGCGCAAGGCCGCGGTCATCATGCTGGTGTTCGGCTTCATCGGCGCGTTCTTCGCGGTGCAGTCCGGCAAGCCCGCGCACCGCGTGCCCGAGCACGAACAGGGTGTGCCCGAAGAGGCCATCGACACGCACGCCATGGTGGGCCAGCGCGTGGTCTGGTTCGCCGGCGGAGCCCTGGTCGCCCTGGGCGTCGCCTCACGCCTGCAGGGCAGTGCCGCCACCGCCGTGAGCATGCTCGCCCTGATCCTGCAGTTCCTCGCCGCCGGCGCCGTGGGCTACACCGGCTTCCTCGGCGGCAAACTCGTCTACGAACACGGCGCCAACGTCCACGTGGACGGCGAACTCGTGAAGAGCAAGAACGCCCAGGCCGAGTCCGCCGAGAAGCAGGA
>JBEBGT010000460.1:0-3421 GCA_040081365.1 Candidatus Eiseniibacteriota bacterium
GCGTAGTCGAAGCGCAACCGCGCGAGCCGGAACAGCAGCGTGCCGGAGACGCGCTCGCCGTGGCGCTCGAAGCGTTCGATCGCGATGGTGTCGCCGAGTGCACGGACCACGAACGCGCCGGACTCGGCGCGGGCCCGGAGCGGCAGCGCCAACAGTGCGAGTAGGCCGGCCAGCGCGGTCGCGATCCGCGCGACGGACGGCAGGGTGGAGCGAGAACGCAAGGACACGTCGGGATCCCTTTCTGCCAGCCGAGCGAGACGGGCACCGGCGAATCGAGGCACGCCGCGCACGCCACCCCCTTGGGTGCATTGCGCTGGCCCCGAGCCGACGCGCAGAATACGGCACCCCGTTCCATGCTGCTCGGCCGACCGGTGGAGGGGCGGCCCGAGTGCTCCCATCCACCAAGGACTCCCGTGGCCCCGGTCGTACGCCTGCCCCGTCGCAGTGGCTTGTTGTTGCACCCCACCTCGCTGCCGGGCCCGTTCCCGTGCGGCGACCTTGGCCCCGCGAGCCACGAGTTCGTGGACTTCCTCGCGGCCGCCGGCCAGTCGCTGTGGCAGGTGCTGCCGCTCGGGCCCACGGGGTTCGGCGACTCGCCCTACCAGTGCTTCTCGGCATTCGCCGGCAACCCACTGCTCGTCTCGCCCGAACGGCTCGCGGACGATGGGCTGCTGAGCCGGCACGATCTCGGGCAGTTGCCGGCGCGCACCGAGCGCGCGTGCGACTTCGGTCGCGCGCTGGAGTCGTCCGAGCGCGTGGCCGCGCGCGTGAGCGAGCGGCTCGCCGGGCATGCGCTCGCGGACGACTTCGAGGCGTTCCGCGCGCGCACCGTGTGGCTCGCGGACTACGCGCTGTTCATGGCGCTGCGCGAGGCGCACGAGCACCGACCTTGGAACACATGGGACGCGGCGATCCGCGGGCGCGAACCGGAGGCGCTCGCCACGGCCCGTCGCGCGCTGGGCGGGCGAGTGCGCACGCACGAGCTCATGCAATGGGCGTTCGAGCGGCACTGGCAAGCGCTCCGCGAACATGCCCGCGCACGCGGCGTGGCGCTGCTCGGCGACGCGCCCATCTTCGTGGCGTTCGACAGCGCCGACGTCTGGGCCGCGCCGGGCCTGTTCCAGCTCGACGCGGCGGGCGAACCCACCGCGGTCGCCGGAGTGCCACCGGACTACTTCAGTGAGACGGGCCAGTTGTGGGGCAACCCGCTGTATCGGTGGGAAGCGCATGCCGCCGATGACCACGCGTGGTGGTGCGCCCGGCTCGCCGCGGTGACCCGCACCGTGGACCTCGTGCGGCTCGATCACTTCATCGGCTTCGTGCGCTATTGGTCCGTCCCCCCCGGCAGCGCCGACGCGCGGCCCGGCTCCTGGCAGCCGGGTCCGGGCGCGCCGCTCTTCCGGGCGATCGAGCGCGCGCTCGGCGGACTCCCCCTCGTGGCCGAGGACCTGGGCGAGACCGGCGCCGATGTCGAGGCGTTGCGCGACGGACTCGGCCTGCCCGGCATGCGCGTGCTGCAGTTCGCCTTCGGCGGTGACGACCGCAACCCGTTCCTGCCCCAGCATCACGTCCCGCACTGTGTGGTCTATACCGGCACGCACGACAACGACACGACCGCAGGTTGGTGGGCGCAGGCCCGCGAGCCCGAGCGTCGCTTCGTTCGCGAGGTGATCGGCGAGGGTTCCGGCGACATCGCCTGGGACCTCATGGCGGCAGGTAGTGCCTCGGTCGCCGATACCTTCGTCGCCCCCGTTCAGGATGTGTTGTCGCTGGGCAGCGAGGCCCGACTCAACACGCCCGGGCTCGCGAGCGGCAACTGGACGTGGCGGCTGTCCCTCGGCCAGCTCACGCCCGCGCACGCGGAGAGGCTGCACGCGCTCGCGGCCACGTTCTCGCGCCTGACGCGACCCGCCTGACGCAGCGCTGGCCGCACTTGCGGCCGGCGCTCGCCCGTCGCATCTTCGCGATGTCCACCGCGATGTCCACCGCGCGATCGGGAGTGCGCCCACCTTCACCGGGGAGTGCCCGCCATGCAGAGCCGTGCCCATCAGTTGCTCGAACTCGGCCAGAGCGTGTGGCTCGACTTCATCCGCCGCGGGCACCTGCTCGATGGTGGCTTCGATCGCGACGTGAATCAGGCCGGCGTCGTGGGCGTGACCTCGAACCCGACCATCTTCCAGCAGGCCATCGCGGGCAGCAGCGACTACGACACCGCGCTCGCCGAGGGCATCGCGCGCGGGCTCGAGGGCGAGCCGTTGTTCGAGGCCATGGCCATCGCCGACATCCAGATGGCGTGCGACAAGCTACTGCCGGTGTACGAGCGCTCGCACGGCCTCGACGGCCGCGTCAGCCTCGAGGTGAGCCCGAACCTGGCGCGCGACACGGCCGGCACGATCGCCGCCGCGCAGCGCCTGCACGCGGCCACGGCGCGGGCCAACGTCATGATCAAGATCCCCGCCACACGTGAAGGGTTGCCCGCGATCACGGCCACGCTCGCGGCCGGCATCAGCGTGAACGTGACGCTCATCTTCTCCGAGGCGCGCTACCAGGAGGTCATGGACGCGTGGCTCGCGGGACTCGAGAAGTTCGCCATGGCCGGCGGCGCCCTGAGCACGGTGCGATCGGTGGCATCGTTCTTCGTCTCGCGCGTCGACAGCAAGATCGACGCGGCCATCACGCAGCGCGTGACGGCACTGGGCGCCTCCTCGAACGAGGGCGTCGAGCTCGCGGGGCTCGCCGGCAAAGCGGCGGTCGCGAACGCGCGCATCGCCTACTCGGCCTACGAGAAGGTGATCGCCGGCGCGCGCTTCCGCATGCTGCGCGACCGCGGCGCACATGTGCAGCGCCCGCTGTGGGCGTCCACCAGCACGAAGAACCCCTCCTACCGCGACGTGATGTACGTGGAGGAGCTGATCGGCGCCGACACCGTGAACACGATGCCGCCCGCCACGCTGCAGGCGTTCAACGACCATGGCGTGGTCGAGGCGCGCATCAGCCGCGACGTCAACGCCGCGCGCGCGCTGTTCGCGCGGCTCACGGCGCTGGGCGTGCCCGTGACCGCGCTGATCGACCAACTCGAGGACGAGGGCGTGCGTGCGTTCGAGAAGTCGTTCGCGGACCTGCTGGCCACGCTCGAGACGCGGCGCCGCGAACTCGCCGCGCGCGGGTCCAGCCGATGAGCCCGCTGCGGATCGAGGCCGGTGAGTACACCGCCCGCATCGCTCAGCGGCTCGAGGCGCTGCGGGCCGATGACTTCCACCGCCGACTGCTGGCGCTCGACGATTCGCTCTGGGGTCAGGACCCCGTGCGCCGCCGTGTGGTGGGCAACCGGCTCGGCTGGGTGAACGCGCCTCGCGCCATGCGCGACCGCGCCGCCGAGTTCCGTGCCTTCGCCGACGAGGCTACGCAGCAGGGCTTCACG
>JBEBGT010000461.1:0-3420 GCA_040081365.1 Candidatus Eiseniibacteriota bacterium
CCGCGCAATCACGCGGCCGAGCGCTGCACCGAGCTCATGCGCACCGCACTCCAGGGCCGCAAGCAGCGGCCGCTCGTGCTGGTGGTGGGCGGCGGCACGGTGGGCCAGAGCGCCGAACCGCTTTACGCCGACCCGGTGATCGACGTGCTGGGGTTCGACGTGTACGCCTCGGCGCACACGTCGTGCATCGCCGACGGCCCCCAGATCCCGCTCGCCGCTGGCTGCGTGGACGCCGTGCTGGTGCAAGCCGTGCTCGAACACGTGCTGGAGCCCGCGCGCGTCGTGGCCGAGATCCATCGCGTGCTGCGCGCCGACGGCCTGGTGTATGCCGAGACGCCGTTCCTGCAGGCCGTGCACGAGGGCCCGTGGGACTTCACGCGCTTCACCGAGAGCGGGCACCGCTGGCTGTTCCGCGCCTTCGAACGCCTCGACTCGGGCGTGGTCTCGGGCCCCGGGCTCGTCACCAGCTGGACGCTCGATCACCTCGTGCGCGGCTGGACGCGCTCGCGCTTGCTGGGCCAGGTGGCACGGCTCGCGAGCGTCTGGCTCGCGGCGTTCGACCGCTTCGTGCCCGAAGCGCTCGCCACCGACGCCGCGTCATGCGTGTACTTCTATGGCCGGCGCTCCGAGCACACGCTCACGCCGCACGAGATCATCGCGCACTACCGCGGCGCGCAGCGGCCGTAGCGCGTCCGCGGCATCCGGCCTCAGATCTCTCCGCTCCAGAGCTTCTCCAGGAACAAAGCCACCGGCAGGACCTCGACGCCCGACTCGGTGATCCGCGGTTCCGGCTCCTGCGAGACGACGATCTTCCGCACCTCTGGCCAGTCCTCGGCGAACGCGTTCAGGCCCTTGAGGTCCTGTGCGGAGACTGCACGGGCGGCCTTCACCTCGATCGCGACCGTCGGCTTCTGCGCTTCCGTGAGCACGAAGTCGACCTCGAACTGCGAGTTCGAACGCCAGAAGTGCAGTCGCCGCTCGTTCCGCAGGTAGTCGATCGAGGTTCGGATCTCCCTTTGCACGAGATGTTCCAATGCGCGGCCGAACTCAGGCGAGCGCGCAGGCAGGATCCACCGTTCGAGCAGCGCGCTCGTGACGCCGAGATCGAACAGGTAGAACTTCTCGGTCGCGACAGCTTTCCGAGAGGGGGTGCGTTGGAACGGCGGGATGAGATCGCCGATCAGCGTGTCCTGGAGGATCTGGAAATGATCGCGCACGGTACGCGGCGAGAGTTGCGCGTCGTTGCCCACCTTCGTGTAGTTCACGATCTCGCCGTTCATAGACGCGGCGACCTCGAGGAAGCGGCTGAAATCAGGAATCGAACGCGCCAATCCCTCGGCTCGGATCTCCTCTTGCAGATACAGGCCCACATAGGCTTGGAGTGCCTCCTTCGGCCGGCGAGACCCACGCACCGACGGCAGCCCACCCCAGACCAATGCCTGCGTCCAATCGAGTACCGCCCCCACGCGCGCCGACTCGGGATGCGCCAGCGGGTGCATGCGAATGAGCCCGGCCCGACCACCGAGCAGATTGCGCCCACGCTCGCGGAGCTTGCGGGCGCTACTTCCGGTGAGGACGAACCGCAACGACTTGTCGAGTTCGATGAGCCGGTGGACTTCATCCAGGAGCTCGGGCAGCTTCTGGATCTCGTCGATCACCACCACCCGACGCTTGCCCTTGAGTAGTCTGGCCCGGTCCCCGATCAGTTCGGGCGAGACGGCCAGCGCGCGATAGGTCCGGGCATCCAGGAGGTCGAAGTACAGGGCGCCCGGGAAGGCATGACGCAGCAAAGTGGACTTACCCGTCTGACGGGGGCCCAGCAGGAAGCAACTCCGCTCGCGAGCGAGCGCCGGGAGATCGAGTACGCGCTTGAACACGGGCAGAGCTTACTTCGGCCGGGTCATGAAATCCAGTGCCATCGCCATCGGATTTCATGGAATTCCGTGGCGGTGCCACCGGATTTCATGGGCCGATCGGCCCTCGGCTGAACAGCGTCAGCGCGCCCAAGCCCAGAACAGCACCACCAGCGCCACGCCCGCACCCCACATGGCGGCGCGCAGCGAGCGCGGCACCGCGCGGCCGGGCGGCGGTGAGCCGTCGGGGGCGCCGAACGCGCGGCGCAGTTCGTTGGCGGCCACACCGAACGCGGCGAGCCATGCCAGCGCCACGCCGAACAACAGTCCGGGGTGGCGGTTGTCGGCCAGCGTGCGCGCCACGTCGAGCCACACGTGCATGCCCGGCGTGCCCGGCGCGCCCGCCAACGACAGCAGCGCGTAGCCGCCCGCCACGCCGCTCCACGGATGGCGGCGGAACAGCACCGAGGCGCGCTCGGCGGGCTCGGCCGACACGGGCAGGAAGCGCGACAACAGGCTGGCTCCGGTGGCGGCAAGCAAAAGGTGCGCGGCCCATGCCGCGAGCCCGCCATGCGATTCGAACGGCGCGCGCATGGGTGCGGCGGCGAGCGAGGCCAGCACGAGCCCGCCCTGCAGGCTCACGAGCGCGCCCACGCGCCGCTCGGGCCGCGACTGGTAGCCGAGCGTGGCCGCGCCACCGGCCAGTGCGACCGAGGCCGCCAGCGTGAGCAGCGATCGCACCCACTGCGCCGCATTCGGGAACGCGGTGATGCCGTCCAGGTGGCGCAGCAGCCAGGCCGCGCCTGCCAACTGCAACGTGGCTGCCACGAACGGCGCCAGGTGGGCCCGTGCGCCATGGAACAGGTCGCCCGGCCAGAAGTGGAACGGCGCGCCGCCCAAGAGCACGAGCCCCGCGAGCAACGACAACGACAGCGCCGCACTCCAGAGCGCGTACGGATCCAAGGCCAGCGCCAGCGCCGGCCACTGCTCACGTGCGCGCGCACTGCCCGAGGCCAGCGCGAGCAGCGCATCGCCGGCCCAACTGAGCGCGAACGCGGCCAGCAGCACCCACAGGATCTTGAGCGCCACTTCGGTCTGCGGCAGGTCGCGCGGGTCGTGCGCCAAGAGCGCCACCGACAGCCCGGCGGCCAGCGCGGCGCGCGCGGGCGTGAGCATGGCGGGCCACGCCACCACCACCGCGAGCGGCATGAGCGTGAGTGCCACGAGCCCGGCATCGAGCCACGGCTGCGGCTCGCTGGTGCGCGCGTGAGCACGGCGCGCCAGCGTGGCCGAGCCCAGCGCCACCAACGCGGCCAGCATGGGCAACAGCGGCAGCCACGCGCTCGGGAACAGCAGCAGGCTCGCGTTCATCGCAGCAACGGCAGCAGCAGTGCGAGCACCGCCACGCCGACCAGGAACAGCAGGTACTCCTGCGCGTCACCCGAGTGCAGGTCGCGCGCCGGTGCCCCCAGCGCGCGCGCCACGCCGGCGATGGCCGCGGCCAGCTGGCGCTCCACGACGGTCACCGCACGGAACGTCGAGAGCGCGAAGTCGCGCGGGCCCGGGC
>JBEBGT010000462.1:0-3419 GCA_040081365.1 Candidatus Eiseniibacteriota bacterium
GGGCCTTGCCGCCGTGATCGGCGTGAACGCGGGCATGGAGTGGATCGAGCAGCGGCAGTTCCACGAACTCTGGCTGCGCGACCAGGACATGGTGCGCCTGATCGCCGGCGAGCTGAGCCTGGCCGCCGCCCTCGTGCTCGGCGTGAGCGCCGGCGTGGGCGAAGAAGTGCTCGTGCGCGGCGCCCTGCAGCCGCGCATGGGACTGTTCTGGGCCTCGGTGCTGTTCGCGGCCGGGCACGTGCAGTACACGTGGTTCGGGATCCTCACGATCGCCATGCTCGGCATGACGCTGGGGCTGGTCCGCATGCGCGCCAACACCACCACGGCCATCGTCGTCCACGCCCTCTACGACATCTACGCCGCGCTCGGCGCGCGCTGACGCGTCAGCGCGCCGGCTTCACCGCGCGCGTGGCCATGAACGTGGGCAGGTAACGGCCCAGCGCACTCTCGGACCAGCGATCCTCGATCACGGCCGTGAGCACGAAGCCGGCATCGCACTGGCCACCCAACTGGGCCTCGAGCGTGTGCCCGAACGACCACGGGTCGCCCTTCGCCTCCTGGGCCGCGCGCTCCTCGGGTGTGATGCTGGTGAGGTCCGAGTACGGGATCGTGTGGCGCACGATCAGCTCACCGCGTTCGCTGGCGGCGTAGTCGAACAGGTACTCGACCGGGTTCGTGAACCCGGCCAGCAGCACGCCGCTGGGGCGTAGCACGCGGAACGCCTCGCGCCACACCGGACGCACGTCGGGCACGAACGAGTTCGAGCACGGATGGAACACCAGCGCGAACGAATCGTCTGGGAACATCGACAGGTCGCGCATGTCGCCGAGCACGGTGTCGATGACGAGCCCGTCACGCGCGGCCACCGCGCGGTCCTGCGCCAGCTGTCGCGGAGAGTTGTCGAGCACGGTGACATGCGCGCCGGCCGCCGCCAGGATGGGGGCTTGCTGCCCGCCCGCGCCCGCCAGCAGCAGCACGCGCTCGCCCGAAAGCGGCGGATACCACGAGCGCGGCACCGGCCGCGTGGGTGTGAGAACGATCTCCCAGTCGCCACGCCGCGCGGCGGCAAGCTGCTCGGGACTCACCGGGCGCGTCCACTGATTCTGCTTCTCAACCAGATGGTCCCACGCCGCGCGATTGTGACGCGCGACTTCGTCGTCGGGGCCGCTCGTCGTGGGGCTCATGAATGTGCGCTCAGCGAACGCTCTCGCCCGGCTTGGGCGCCACCACCTGGGCGTGCACGCCGGCCTTGTCGAGCTCGGCACGCAGCGCTTCGGGGGTGCCGGTGAGCGCCGGGAACGTGCCGTAGTGACAGGGCACGATGTAGGGCGCGCGCAGGAGCTTCGCGGCGTATGCCGCCTCGCGCGGGCCCATCGTGTACAGGTCGCCGATCGGCAGCACGGCCACGTCGGGGCGGTACAGGTCGCCGATCAACTGCATGTCCATCATGGGGCCGGTGTCGCCCGCGAAGTAGATGCTGGCGCCGTTCTCGAGCGCGACCACGAAGCCCGCGGGCTCACCGCCGTAGACGCGACCCTCGGCGGTGTCGAAGCTGCTCGAGTGGATGGCGTGCGTCATGGTGATCTTGAGCCCGTGCAGCGACGCGGTGCCGCCCTTGTTCATGCCCAGCGTGAGCTCGAGCCCGTGCCGCTCGAAGTGTGTGGCGATCTCGAAGTTCGCGACCACGTTGCAGCGATAGCGCTTGGCGAGCCGCATGACATCGCCGGCGTGATCGCTGTGCGCGTGCGTGACCAGGATGGCGTCCACGTGCGTGATGGGCGAATCGCCCAGCGGCGTCATGGGGTTGCCTTCGAACCACGGATCCACCAGCAGGTGCTTGCCGCGCGGCGTGACCAAGTGGAACGCGCTGTGCCCGAGCCACGTGAGCGTGAAGCCCTTGTCGAACACCTTCATCGTGCGCTCCCCGCCGGCACGGGACTGATCTCCTCGAGCCGGGCCGTGAAGTGGCGCAACACCGGGGCTTCGTACGTGAGCCGCAGGCCCTTGAGCCGGTCGCGGTCACGGTAGAGCTCGATGCACGAGTCCGCCACGTAGCGCATGTGCTCGGTGGTGTAGACGCGGCGCGGGATGGCCAGGCGCACGAGGTCGAGCTGCGGGTAGACATCCTGCCCGTTCGCGTCCTTGTGGCCGAACATGAGGCTGCCGACTTCGACCGCGCGGATGCCGAACTCGCGGTACAGCGCCACGACCAGCGCCTGGCCGGGGAACTGCGACTGCGGCACGTGCGGCAGGAAGCGGCGTGCGTCGATGTACACCGCGTGCCCGCCCACCGGACGCACGATCGGCACGCCGGCGTGCATGAGCTGCTCGCCCAGCCCCGCCACCTGACCGATGCGGAACGCCAGGTAGTCCTCGTTGAGCACCTCGCGTAAGCCCCGCGCGATGGCCTCGAGGTCGCGGCCCGCGAGGCCGCCGTACGTGGGGAAGCCCTCGATCAAGATGAGCAGGTTCGTGAGCCGCTGCGTCCACTCGGCGTCGTTGAGCGCCAGGAAGCCGCCGATGTTCACGAGCCCGTCTTTCTTGGCGCTCATGGTGCAGCCATCGCCGTGCGAGAACAGCTCCTTGGCGATCTCGGCCACCGACTTGTTGGCGTAACCGCTCTCGCGCTGCTGGATGAAGTAGCAGTTCTCGGCGAAGCGGCAGGCATCGAAGAACAGCGGCACACCGTGCTTCTGGCACACCTGTCGTACGGCCCGCACGTTCGCCATCGACACCGGCTGGCCGCCACCCGAGTTGTTGGTGACGGTGATCATGACAAGCGGCACCTTCTCGGTGCCGCGCTCGCTGATGAGCCGGTCCAGCTTCACCGGATCGAGGTTGCCCTTGAACGAGTGCAGCGCGTTGGGGTCCAAGCCCTCGTCGATCACCAGGTCGGCCGCTTCGGCACCCTGGTGTTCGATGTTGGCGCGCGTGGTGTCGAAGTGGATGTTGCTCGGCACCACGTGACCGGGCTTCAGGATCGTGGAGAACAGCAGGTTCTCGGCGACACGCCCCTGGTGCGTGGGGATGATGTGCTCGTAGCCGAAGATCTCGCGCACGGTGTCGCGGAAGTGGAAGAAGTTGCGGCTGCCGGCGTACGATTCGTCGCCCATCATGAGACCCGCCCACTGCGAGTCGCTCATGGCCGACGTGCCGCTGTCGGTGAGCAGGTCGACGTAGATCGTGTCCGCGGGCACCGCGAAGATGTTGAGCCCGGCCTCGGTGATGGCGGCTTCGCGCTCTTCGCGCGTCACCCGGCGCAGCGGCTCGACGACCTTGATCCGGAACGGCTCGGCTGGAAATCGCATGGCGCGCAGTCTAATGCGGCCCGCGGGGAGCGTCCACGGCGCACCGCCGGCTTCAGTTCTGCCCGAGCGCCGGCGGCTCCTGCGGGGGTGGCGAGCCCGGACCCACGAGCC
>JBEBGT010000463.1:0-3419 GCA_040081365.1 Candidatus Eiseniibacteriota bacterium
GGCCCGCACCACCGCCGCCTGCGCCAGCGCCTGCGTCAAGTCCGCCCACAGGTCCTCGATGCTCTCGATCCCGGCCGAGACGCGCACCAGCCCCTCGGGGATGCCGGCGCGCTTGCGGCCCTCGAGTCCGATCATCTTGTGCGACGTGAACGCCGCCAGGCTCGCCAGCGACTCCACCCCGCCCAGGCTCGCGCCGTGGCGGATGACTTTGAGCGCGTTCACCACGCGCAACGCGGCATCGGCCCCGCCCTGTACCTCGAAGCCGAGCAACGGACCGAAGCCCTCCTTCATCTGCCGGGCGGCGATGGCGTGACTCGGGTGCTCGGGCAGTCCGGGATAGAACACCTGAGCGACGCCCTTGTGCGCCTGCAGGCGCTTGGCCAACTCGAGCGCGTTGGCGTTGGCGGTACGCACGCGCAGCGGCAGTGTCTTGATGCTGCGCTCGAGCATCCACGCCATGGTCGGCTCGGCGATGGGGCCGAACACGCTGCGTGCATGGAACACCGGTGCCAATGCCGCGCGCGAAGCCATGACCGCCCCGGCGAGCAGGTCGCTGTGCCCGCCCAGCGATTTGGTGGCGGAGTACACCGACAGGTCGCAACCCAGCGCCAGCGGCTGCTGGCCGATGGGCGAGGCGATGGTGTTGTCGATCGTCACCACGGCGCCCTTGGCGTGCCCCAACTTGGCCGCGGCGGTGATGTCGAAGCACACGAGCGTGGGGTTGATCGGCGACTCCAGGTGCAACAGCCGCGTGTTGGGCTTGAACGCGGCCTCCCACGTGTCGGGCCGGCGTGAATCGACGAACGTGTGGTCCCAACCGAAGCGTTCCTTGCCCCACTGCAGCAGCGCCTGTGTGCCGCCGTAGCACGGGTCCACGCACACCACGTGGTCACCACTCTTCAGGTAGCCCAGGAACACGCTGCTGATGGCCCCCATGCCCGAAGGGAACAACAGCGCACCCTCGCTGCCCTCGAGCTCGGCCAGCCGCGCTTCGGTGGCGTGGATCGTGGGATGCCCGTTGCGCTGGTAGAACGAGCCCGCGCTGCCGGCGTTCTGCTGCGTGACCATGTCGTCCAGGGACTCGAACGAGAACGTGGCGCTGTGGACGATGGGCGTGCTCATGGCCCCGGCTTCACCGATGTGCGGGCCATGCACGGCGCGGGTCTCGAGTCCGGGTTCGCGTTCGGGGCTCACGGCAAGGGCTCCTTGGGAGTTCGGGCGCTGCGCTCGGGCGGATGCTCCAGTGCCGTCATCTTGAGCGAGTCGCACACGCGGCGCCAGTGCGAAACCGCGCACGACAACGCCCCGGCGTGCGCGCGAGCGGCACTCCGGGGCGTGTCCGAACGTTGCGGCCGGCATGCTGGCCGTGCGACGAACGCTGTTCGTCGCCGGCCGCGCTAGCGTGCCCGCATGCGGTTGTTCTTCGGCAGGTGTTCGACCTCGGCGAGCCCGAGTGCTTCGAGCACGGGCGGCACGTAGTGCCCGAAGCGGCCGCGCAGCCCCTTCTTGAGCCCGTACCAGCCGCCCACCGGGTTCTTCGGCGAACGCCCCCAGTCCTCCACCGTGCCGGGCGCAGCGGGCTTCTGCTCGTCGGCTCCGCCCAACGGCAGCCAGTCGCCGTGTTTCTTGAGCATGGCGACCAGGTCGTCGATCGCGCGCAGGTGATAGCGCAGTTCGGTCTTGCCGACCTGCACCACCAGGGCCGGCGGATCGGCCGCGGGATCGCGGAACGCCACGAACGTGCTGCCACCGCTCGGCGTGGCGAGCTGCCACGGCTTCTCGCGCGTGCCCGCGCCCTTGGGCGCGCTCGCGGCGGCGGGCCTGGGCTTGGCCGCGGGCTTGGGCTTGGCGGCGGCCTTCGGTGGGGCGCTCTTCTTGGCGGCGCTCTTCTTGGAAGCACTCTTCTTGGCGGCCATGCGCTCTCCCGCTCAGTTCGAAGCCGGCGCGTTGCGGCGCTCGGCTTCCTGCTTGAGGTCCGCGGCGAACGCCTCGAAGTCGGGCGTGAAGTCCGGCAGCTTGCCCTCGATCATCCCCAGCATGCCGCCCGAGAACGTCTCAGACATCACGAACGTCGTGGCGCGGTCGCCGGTGGCCGTGAGCGTGAACGTCCGCACACCGAGGAACATGGAGTTGCCGTCCTCCCACACCATGTGGTGCGGGGCCTCGAACTCCGACACCTGGAGCTTGAACGTGCGCTTGGGTGCGATGTGCGACACCAGCGCGAGCTTCCCACCGGCCGCGATGCTGCCATCGAGCGACACGACCGTGCTGTTCCACGTCTTGTACGAGGGCGCGTCGGTGAGCACGGCCCACACGGTCGCGGGCGGAGCGGCGATGCGGACCGCGACGCTGTAGTCGAGCGCCTGCTTCGTGCGCGTACGCTCGGCCCTGCCCGAGACCGGCACGTCCCCGGGTTGGCGCAACAAGCGCGTGGTGGAACAACCGGCGAGCACCGGCAGCGCGAGCAACATCGCGAGGGCGATCCGCTTCACAAGCACCTCCAACGGTAACAGGATGGTGACGGCAGGTTCAGGGATGGGAGCCGTCAGAGCCAGCCTAGTGCACCGGTCAGCGGCCGGGCAATATCGGATTCTCACGTGTATCGAGGCCGTCCGGTCGAGCATCACCCCGGCTCGGGAACCCGTCCTGTGGCGCGGCATGGTTGCCGCAAGCCACACGCTTCGGTAACATCCGTGCGACATGACACCGCGCACGCACGCACTCGATGCCCTCGGGAACCCGGTCCGCCGCGAGATCCTGCGGCGGCTCAAGGCCGGCCCGCAGTCCGTGAGCGAGCTCGCGGGGCGCTTCCCGGTGAGCCGGCCGGCGATCTCGCGCCATCTGCGCGTGCTGCAGGACGCCGGGCTGGTGGAACCGCGGCGCGTGGGCACACGCAGCCTGTACGCCGTGCGCGTGCAGGGCTTCGCCTCGGTGCGCGACTACCTCGACGACTTCTGGGCCACGGCGCTCGAGCGGCTTCAGGAGCGGACCCGCCGATGATCCAGCGCACCGTGCTCCTGCCCTGCGGCCGCGAAGCCGCGTTCGACCTGTTCGTGGGCGACATCGACGCCTGGTGGCCGCAGAGCCGCCGCCACAGTGGTGACGTTGCTGCGCGTGTCGTGCTCGACGAAGCGAGCGGCCTGCGCGAACAGTGCTCCGACGGACGAGCGTTCCCGCTCGGCCGCGTGCGCGTGTGGCAACGGCCCGATCGTCTCGAACTGGACTTCTACCCCGGCACCGATCCCGAGCACCCGACACACGTCACGGTCACGTTCACGGCCGAGATCGACGGCACCCGGGTGACGCTCGAGCACCGCCCCACCGATGCCAGCCGCGATCTGTGGGACTCGCGGGCACCGCGCTACGTGGCCTCGTGGGAGCTGTTGTTCACCGGCCTGCTCGCGCTCGCCGAGCAGGCC
>JBEBGT010000052.1:0-12762 GCA_040081365.1 Candidatus Eiseniibacteriota bacterium
CCCCCCCCGCCACTCGGAAACGCGCTACTCGATGCGCACCAACTTCCGGCGCAGCACGCCCTCGGGCCGCACGAGCCGTGCGAAGTACACGCCCGGCGCCAGCCGCACACCGGCCGCGTCGCGCCCGTCCCAGGCCCGCGAATAACTGCCGGCCGGTAGCGAACCCGACTGCAGCACTCGTCGCGTACGGCCAAGCAGGTCCACGATGCGCAGGTCCACGCGGCCCTCGCGCGAGGTGGCGAATCGCAGCGTCGTCTCGCCCGCCCCCGGGTTCGGGGTCACATCGAACGCCGTGGTGAGCGGGACCTGCGGGTGATCGCCAACCGCCAGTGCCGGCAGCGAGTCATCGACCGCGAACGTCACCTCGGCCACGACATCGCTGGCGTAGCGGTGCACGCCACCGGTGATCGAGAAGTCGAGCCGATGCCCGCTGTTGGTGCCCGGTCCGGCGGGCACGACGAGACGCGCGATCGGGCCCTCCCAACGATCGCCCGGGCGCAGGGAGTCCGGCTTGGAGTGCACGAAGTCCAGCAGACTCACATTACCCGTGAACGTGCCCTGCGTTGCGTAGCTGATTCCCCGGATGTACAGCACATCCGGGCTCAGGTTCTGGATCTTGGCCAACAGCTGCACCGTGCTGCCCGGCTGCACCTGCACCAACCCGGGCGTGGGCGTGCAATCGAGTGGCGGCTGGGCCGCCGTGGGCATGGCCAACAAGAGTGCTCCGGCGAGTGCGACGAGCGCGCGGCGGATCATCGGACGCCTCCCGACGTGAACTCCAATGAGATCAGTGATGACAGCGTGCCCACATCAGGCTGGGTGAAGCCCACGACGACCGTGAGGTCAGGTCCGATCCGGAGTCCCGGCCCGGGTGGTGTCACGGGGAAGTAGATGAGCGGCAGCGTGATCGAGCCATTCGGCGCGATGTCGGACGGCGCGATGACGTGCCCCGCAACGGGCGTACCGTCCGCGAACACCGCCGTACTGGGAAGCTGCGCCAACTCGATGCCTGTGAGCGTGAGATCGCCGGTATAAGCACCACAACCGAGGTTCTCGATCCGCACCTGCACCGCCACCGCCGTGCCGAACGGCATGGCCACATAGTCAGGCTGAGCCGAGACGCGCAGCACGAGCGATGGCCCCGGCGGCCGCGCCCAAGTGTAGAAGTTACTGGCCAGCACGAGCACGCCGCCGGCATCACGACACTCGATGGTGACCGCGCGGATCGTGGCGTCCGGGATCGGCAGGTCGTAGGAGCCGTTGGTGACCAGCCCGGTCGGGGGCACTGTGACCTCGATGGGACCCGTGAGGCTGCCCCGCCGCACGGTGATGGTGGTGCTGAGCGGCACGTTCGTGCCCCACACCAGTCGCGCGCTGGAGCAGAATTTGAAACTGCCCAACTGGATGAACCGCGGCGGCGGTGGCGCGATGAACTCCGTGAGGCTGGCGATCCGGGACAGCACACTCTGGTTGTAGTTGGTGGCGATGCAGAAGTACGGCCCGATGTCGGACGCCGAGAATGACGGGATCGAGTATGTGCTCGACGTGGCCCCCGGGATCGATAGCCACTCGCCGCTGGGATCCTGCCGGAACCACTGGTAGAGCGGCGGCCGGCAGCAGGTGGTGGTGAACGTGATCGCCGCCGGCGAACCGAAGGCGACGGCCTGTGTGGTGGGTGGCTGCTGACTCACCACCGGCTTGGCCGTGCACGGATCGACCTTCAGTTCCACGAGCGGGCCACTGAGCGTGGCGCAGTTGCCGGTGGCGCGAAGCTCATAGAAGCCCGCGTCCTCGGTGAGTGGCGTGTTGATGGTGAGCGTGCTGGTGGTCGTGCCCGTGTAGTGCCCACCCTCGGCCAGCGCGACGCCGGCCTTGTACCACTGCAGCGAGACCGCATTCGTGGCAGTGGCCACGAGGTCGACACTTGCCTGGCCTTCGCTGGCGAACACCTGCGCCGGGGCTGTGACCGCCGGGGTGTTGCACACGTTGAGCACGGCCACGGTCGTATTGACGCAGCCGCATGCGGTGCACACCTGCAGGTCGTAGTTCCCAGCGTCCGCCGGCGTGACGGCACTCAGGACCAGCGTGACACTGAGCTGATTCGTGCCGATGAAGTGCTGGTCCTGGAACCCGCCCGCGAACGGCACGCCGTTCTTGCGCCAGACGGCGCTCGTCCCGTTGACCGTCGTGTGGAAGCTCACGTTCGCGCCCGACTCGACAGTCCTGCCGACCAGCGGGTTCCCCGGCCGCGGAGTGGCACCCGGCTTCAAGTCGTCGGTGAACTGCGAGAACGATCCGACGATGTCACCGAGTCCCGCGCTCGCCACGTGGTAGGAGAAGTTCGTGGTGCTGTCGGCGGGCGAGATTGTGTCCACATACGTCGTCCCGTTCACGAACACGCCGGGCGGCAACGGCGGCACGGGTGTGCCCGGGAACGCCGGACTGCGCGCGACGAAGTACTTGAGCGCACCCGCGACCGGGTTCCAAGTGACCGTGACCTGGCGGCAAGCCGTGATGGTGGCAGTGACGTTCGTGGGCGGTGGCGGCGGCTGGACCACGGTGAGCAGGACCGCCGAGCTGGTGACCGTGCCGCACACGTTGGACACCACGCAGGTGTAGCTGCCGGCGTTGCCGAGCGTGAGATTCGCGATCGAGAACGTGGGCTGGTTCGGCGCGCCCAACGAGACGTTGTTCTTGCGCCAGTCGAACGTGGTCGTCGCGAGATCGAAGGTCCCGGGAAGCGCCAGTGCGAAGGGACGATTGACGCGGATGATCTGGTCCGCGCCCAGCGAGAGCGGCGCCGGGACAGGCTCGACCCCGCAGCGCTGCCCCGTGTTTCCCGAGGTTGAGCCGACCTGGTCGAAGGCGTCGACGCTGGAGACGGAATACGAGCGACACACACCGGCTGGGAGCGGATCGAAATAGCCGTTGGTGGCCACCGGGACATCTGGCGCACCGGTGCGATGCACCACGTAGGAAACGGCCCCGGGAACCGGATCCCAGGCGACCGACACTCCCTGACAGGCGGACTGTGCGTTCACGAAGTTCGGCGGCGGCGGCGCGAATGGCAGCACCGTGACGCGGACCACGTCGAGTTCATCGCAGCAGCCTGCGCAGCCGCGCAGGTGATACAGGCCTGAGTCGGAGAACTGCGCCGTCGATGTGAAGTAGACCGAGCTGGTATGGATGAACGGTACGCCATCGCGAGTCCATTCGTAGCTCGTGAGTGGCGCCGGGATCCCAGGCTCTCCGACCCGCGACACCATGAAGCTGAGAACGTCGCCCACGTGAACCGTGATGTCGCTGAGCCCCTGGAGTGTGAACGGCAGACCCGCGCCATTGGCCTGATGGAGACCGGAGAGGGACCCTTCGTCATTGTTGACGTCCACCGTACCGACGCGGAACGCACGGTCGGTGGGGTTCGCCAGTGCCGGGATCACCGCCGTCGGATCCGTGACTTCGATCGGCGTGGGTTCCCCCTCAACATGCACGCGATACGAAACGGCACCGGGGACGGGGTTCCAAGTGACGACGTACTGCTGGCAACCCGGGGCGACCTGGATGCCACTTGGCGGGTCGAGTTGGGCGAACGCCGAGGATGCGAGTGCGAGAACGCCGATCATTGCAGCGAGCGCGGCGCGGGGCCAGAACGGCAGGCTCCGCCCCCGAGGTGTCGTGGCGGCCATGCGTGAACTCCCGGGTCTACGGGAGGTTTCCGACTCGGGGGTCGCCGTACCTGCCGTGGCCGGAATGGTAGGCAGGAGCTGTCGGAAGTCACAAGGGAAATCGCGAGTCGGCGCGGCGCGATCGCTCAGCGGGACGAGCGCGCGTACCCGTGATCGCATCGGGGAGGCCGGCCAGCGAGGCGGCGCGGCGAGCACCGCGCCCGCCGCGCCACCGTCACGTTTCCTGCTGGCTGCTGTCCGTCACTTCCGGTAGAGCTGCTTCACACGGCTCCAGGATGTCTTGAGCGTGGCGCCCGTGGCATCCGGCGCCGGAGCGCTGCTCTCGAGCGAGTTGGGAGCTGCGACCGGCGCGGTGACGCCATTGAGCGTGGTCGACGTGAGATAGACCGTGGCCATGCCCGACGACCATGGCCACATGACCACGACCGAGGGACTGCCCACACGCGTGAGGCCATCGGCGAGCCGCACAGCCTTGGACCAGTACGCGTGCCCCGCGGCCACCGAGTAGTCGAAGTCGCCGTACGTACGTACGACGCCCCAACCACCAGTGAGTGACTTGTATGGCGTCTGACTGCCGTCCATATAGATGTACGCGGTGTAGTTCCCCGCGGGCCCGTAGACGCGCACCTTCACCGAGGCGGCATGCACGAGCGACGCGCTCAGGACCGAGATGACCACTGCGCCCAGAATGCGCATGAGCCGACCGAGTCGAATCCCATGATCCATCGTGACCTCCTGTTCGCTGCTTCGATGGTGCCTTCGCGAGCGACCAAGTTGGAGAATCGCCCACGAGCTTCCCCTTCACCTCTCTCACGCCGGCGAACCGGCATACCGTCCGTCGAGCGAGAGCGACGCAGTGACCGATTCTGTGTTCCCGATCGGCGCCGAGATCCCTACGGACCGTGCCGGCGGTAGATGGCGCCTGCGCTCGCTTCTGCCTCCGGTCGAATCGCACGCCGAGCGGACGTGGCCCGGCGTGAGTCGCTCGAGTCACAGGCACGGCTCGCGCGCGACGAGAGGGTGAACCCGCGGCGACACGGCAGCCCGGTAGGTGTAACCGCGGGCCCCGGGGCTGCGAAGTCCGGTCCACCCCTCCCCCGTGAGGAGCACATCCATGCGGTCCAATCGTGTCACCCTGCTCGCGCTGGCGGTCCTGCTGGCGCTCTCCGCGTGTTCGAAGAAGCCCACCCAGCCAGCGGCGCCCGATCGGTCGGATCGGATCTCGGCGCAGCTCAATGCCCGGCTCGACTCACTCGTCGGCGAGCCGCAGACGACGCGCTCGGTGGTCCTGCCGAATGGCCTCTCGGTCGAGGCGTATCTGGCGCTCGTCCGCGCGCACGGCCCCGCCGATGCAACCGGGACCGCGCAGCTGGGTCCTCAGGATGCGCGGAACTACCTGGTGGCGCTGCTGGCCGAGGAAGCGCTCGTCCTGTCGAACCGCAGTCTGTGGATCAAGGCTGAAGAAGGCGCCGACAAGCCCGCGCAGCCGAACGGACTCGCCTATGTGTTCGGGGGCAAGAACCCCGGCGTGCGTAGCAAGTCGGCGACCGGCTGCTGCCCGCAGCTCTACGGGCTGGACTGCTCGGGCTTCCTGGCGGCGCTGTTCGCGCATGCCAGCGTGACGATCCTGCAAGGCCCTGCCGACGACCAGCGTGATGCGGCCAAGCTCACCACCGCGATCAAGGCGAACCCGGCGTTCGCCAAGGTCCGCGTGGACGACCTGGGCGCGGTCGACCCCGCGAACCTCGAATCCGGCGACATCCTGTACTGGACGGACGCTGGCGGTGTGGCGCGTCACATCGGCATCGTATTGGGCGGGCAGATCTACCAGTCGAACGGTTCGGACGGCGGCGGAAGCGGCACCTGTGACGCGACTCAGTGCACGAAGAACGCGTCCACCTCGCGCGGCCCGCGACCGATCCCACTTTCGCAGGCCATGACGTTCTTCCGCGCGTCGGGCTACACCTATGGTGGCGCCGTGCGCATCCAGGCCGAACTGTCGGGTCGCTGGACGTTCTCGATGCGATGCATCGACGCCACGTTCGACGTGCTGACTACCGACCTCACGTTCCCGACCACCACCAACACGAGCTGGGTCATCGACAAGGACTTCACCGACTACAATGGCGGTGCTCTCAGCGGGCACTTCCAGTTCGCGTATGACCGCGTCACGAACGTGCTGAGCGGACGGTTCGCCATCTCGAGCCCCGACTGCGCGGTGAACCCGTTCCGCACGGAGGAGTTCTCGGTGAAGCTCAGTCGTGATGACACGAGCTACTTCGCGACCGACCAGGTGGCGGCCAACGAGTGCTCCGGCTGCCCGGTGGCGATCCGGCTGTTGAACAACGAGACCGGAGCCGCGAAGCCGGCGAGCGCGACGCGGGCGTTCGCCGCCGATCCCCACGGCCCGTTCTCGATCGGCCCCGCTGTCCGAGGCCAGTGAGGTGCCCATGAACAGGACGCTCTTGATCCGCCTGCTGTGTGCGTCGTGTCTGCTGCCCGCTCTGTGCCTGCTGGCAAGTTCCTGCAGCAGGCCCGCCGCAACTGACCACACGCAGGCGGATCCGCCTGCGGTCGACCGCACCGACACCTTGGACGACCGCACGATCGACGGCCTGGATTCGCTGGCCGGTGATTCGCTGGGATTGGACGACGTGAAGCTGCCGGATGGCCGCGGTGCGCGACACTATCTGGACAGCCTGCGGGCGGCGCATCCGGGGCTGGCGCGGATGGGTGCGCGGCGTGACTCGGTGCGGTGAAGCGGGACGTGGCCGAGTGGGGAGCGGATCGATGACTCGATGGCGCGGCGCCGCGATCCACCCCGACGCCGGCTATCCGCCCGGACCGACCAGGTCCCGATCGCGGAACACCCGGCGAACTCGCAGCAGCGCCTTCTTGAGCCCGGGATCGCCCGCAGCGCTCAGGTCGGCGATGACCGTGGTGATTGGCGTGCGGTAACCCCACGAACCGAAGACATCCCGGAAGACGGCTTCGTCCTTTCGCAGCATGGCGACTTCGGCGGCTGTCCGCTCGGCGGCTGGGCGCTCGGCGGCTGGGCGCTGTGCCCGCCCGCGGACGTTCAGGATGACGAGACGAGCGTGCTCGACTCCAGCATAGCTCTTCGCGATGGCCCAGCGGTCAGGTGCGGTGCCTGCTGGACGTGGCGCGACAGCTCGGGCCCGACGAAGGAGTGAAGCGCGTGGTGGCAGCGGCGGAACCACGAACACACCGATGTCCGCAGACTCCAGGGGCAGATCACCCTCGAGCACGAACCCTATCGAATGTGAGTCGAACAGGCTCGAGTGATAGAACTCCTCGACATGTGCGAACCGACTCGGGAAGCGATACTCCAACGCCTTCTCGGCGCCCGCCTCTCGGTAACGCCGCAGCTCGGGGAGCTGTGTGGCCTTGAACTCGTGAACGTCTTCGAGAGTGTCGTCCCGAACACAGCGAGCGGCCGACAGCATGCCAGCGCGATCGCGAATCAGGTGTTCGGCGAACGTCGTCTTGCCGGCGCCGGACGGACCGTAGATGTGGATCAGCGGCCTGTGGATCAAAAGTGCTCCTGTGCCGGGGGAGGTGCGCTCACGCCGCCCCGCTCCTCCGCCGCTTCGCCGCTCCACCCGCCCCCTCGCTGCGCTCGACCGCACGTTCGAGCCGTTCGACCAGCGGCGCGAGCGCCTCGCTAGCGTGATCGGTGGCGAGCCCGGCGCCGGTAGCCGCCGACAGCAGCAGTGCGGCGTATGAGTTGAGCGACATCCCTTCGCGCTCAGCGCGGTGAGCCAACGCGGCGTGCAGTGACTTGGGGATGCGCAGCCGGAACTGTCCGCTGTAACCGAGCGATTCGTGCGGCGCGGGCAGCGGCTTACCCTCCGCCGCATAGGTGTCGACCACGGCTTCGAGCGCCACGGACATCTCGGCCAGCGCCGACTGTTGGTCGGGGCCGAAGGCGGACACGCCGGGGAACTCCGCCGAGGTGCAGATGTAGCCCTTGTCGGCTGGACTCCAGGTGAGCTCATAACTGTAGTTCGGCTGCATCCGATCCCTCCACGGGTCACTCACCCTCGTCGTGGACATCGATCACATCGAGGAGCTGGCGAACCTGGTACGCCTTCGCCATACCCCGCACATCCTGGAAGGTCAGGAGCAGCGAGGTGCCGATGCGCCGGTAGACGCGATGGCTTCCCTTCTGCCGGGCGAACTCGAACCGGTGGCACTCCGCCAGCTTGCAGAGCTCGACGAATCGGAGCCCGGCCGGATTCCTCCTGGCCCGCGCCAGCAGCTCGTCGCACTTGGCCATTCGTCGCCCCCGGACTGGTGTGACGGGGGCAGGACTCAGGCTACCGACGACAGGATGGTACCATATGCGGTACCACCGTCAACTACCACATCAGGTACGCGACGCCGACGCGCGCGGCCTTGGGCGCGCCTGCACCACCCGCACGCGCCCGACGAGTGGCGCGCGGCCCGGGCGTTCGGAGACCACGATCTTCACGTCGTGTCCGAGTGCGTTGAGGAATCGGAACAGCCGATCGGTGGAGTAGCCGGCGAGATGACCGCGCATGATGTCGGACACCGTCGGCTGCTGGACGCCCATGAGCCTGGCTGCCTGCACCTGCGTGAGTCCACGCCGCCGGACGATCTGCTCGATCTGAATCGACAGCTGGGCCCGCGTGAGCGCGGCTTCGGGCTCAGGCAGCCCGAGGTCCTTGAAAACATTGCCGCTGCCGCGCTCGATCGCGATCTTCGATTCAGTCTTGCTGCGAACGCTTCGAATTGGTTTCGCTCTCATGCTCTTGCACGGCCCGCTGGAGCCGCTCCTTGATCAAACGGATGTGATGGAGCGGCGTCTGCCGCCTGGCCGAACAGGTACCGAACCGACTCCGGGAAGGCACGTATGTCCTTGCGGGACGAGCCGACCCACCAGACCGGGCGCCGAGTTTCCGGGGTCGCGATTATAGCAACTCTGACATATCGCTTCACGAGGATTCCCGCATCTTTCCCAGGGGCGTTTGCTGCAAAGGGGAGCCAGGCTGGGAGCAGGCAAGCAACGGACCACGGACTCGAAGGGGAACCCGCTGTGGCTCAATGCATTCCGTTCCGCTCTTGCGACCGGGATGACAGCGGGAGCGTCGACCCGTAAACACCGATCACGCACCGCCGAGCGGCAGGTCAGTGCTGGTTGCTCATGGGGTCAAGGAGGGGTTCGGGGACCCGGGCTAATCGCCGACGCCGAACCCGCCCCCTTACCGCTTCAGCACGCTCCCCCCATGCCACGCCAACGCCTCCGCGCTCGGCCACTCCTCCCGCCTCGCCGGCAGTTCGATCGGTCGCCCGTGCAGCGGGTAGTACGACCGCCCGTTCGAGTAGTCGCCGCGCAGGTAGCAACTGACCACGAACTTGTAGTCGGGCGTCACTCCCAAGTAGCCGGTGTCGAACAGCCGATGAATGTCGCTACCCAGTAGCAGCCCGTTGCTCACCTCGTGTTCGCCGCCGTCACCGTAGGGGCGGATGTGCGCGGCCTCGCGCGCCGGGAGCGAGTGTTCGCCCGTGACCGTGCACGATCGGCTGTAAGCCGACGTGACCGCCAGCCGGAACGTGCCCTGGCCGAGTTGTGGCGCCACGGGAACCGCGGCTTACTGCACTCTCGCCGCCCCTCCGCGCGGCCCGGGCGTGAACCCGATACACACGGCGACCGCCGCGACGACATCTTCCATCTCGTCCGCGGTTAGCACCCCGATTCGCCGCACGAACCGCTCCACGTCCAGAGACTTCACTTGAAAGGCGTCGGCGGACGAGTCCTTCGTGAGGCCATTCGCTGCAGTCGCCTTGATCGGGACCAGCCACATTGCGTCGGCCCGACGAGTGGAAGTGATCGGCACCACGATTCGCAACGGCAGCCGGCCCACGAACGAGACACTCAGTACGACCGCAGGCCGGCGCTTTCGCTGTTCACTCCCCAGTGATGGATCGAAGTCGACAATCCAGACTTCACCGCGTCGCGGATCGACCGCACCCCGCTCACTCGGTGTCGGATTCATCGACGAGATCTTTGTCACCGAACGCCTCGAATCGTTCGAGGCCACCGCCAGGGCGGTAGAGGTCGGCCGTGCGTTCTGCGGCGCGGGCGAGCGCTTCGTCGCGTTCGGCCGGATCGCCGTACAAGTAGTCGACCGCGGTGCGACGGCGTGGAGCGAGCTGCGCTTCGAGCGGCGCGGTGACCCCAGGGAGGATCTCCTCGGCGGCGGACGGTGTCACCATACCCTCGGCCAGCGCCCGCAGGAGCAGCTGCCGCAGCCGTGACGGGCCGCGCTCGGCGTCGCACACAATGGGCTCGTGCTTGCGCCAGCCCAGCTTGCTGATGCGCACGCAGAGCTCTCGGTAGTGGCCATCCGAGATGACATCGAGGTCGAGCGCTCGGCGCATGAGTGCCTGCATGCTGAGGCCGTACTTGAGCTTGAGGGGCTTGAGCTCGTCGAGGTCGAGTCGGCGGCGCTTGCGTCCGAGTTCGTGGTACATGGCGGGCGCCGGCGCGATGAACGCGCCCGCAAAGCGATTGGCCAGCGCTTCGGATTGCTTGGCGTCCGCCTGATCGCAATCGATGGCCAGATGCCCGAGCTCGTGAGCCAGCGTGTAGCGCACGCGATCGGCTGGGGCGTCGCTGTTCACCACGATCACCGGATGCCGGCCGGAGGCGATCCCCGACAGGCCGTCGAACGCCGCGTCGCCGGCGGGGACCTGCACCACGACCCCACCGTGGTCCTCGATCGACGCGGCCACGCTCTCGAGGGGCCCCATGCCGAGGTCCCAGAGTGACCGCACCTGCTCGGCCACGTGTTCGGCGTCGGCCACCGACTTCACAGCACGCCGTGCGGGGAACCCGCGGTGCCGCGGGCTCGTGGAGAACTGCCGCTCGAGTTCCACCTGATGCTCGACTTGGCGCTGCGCGAGCGCCTGGATCTGCACGGACTTGCCCTTGCCGAGGGCCGTCCGCTTGCGGAACGCGAGCCACTCGATCTGCACCGTGGCTGGGGACAGCAATTGGCTGGCGGTGACGCCGTAGAGCGCCATGAGCCGCGTGAACACGCGGGGCGTGGGCAGGCTCTTGCCCAGCTCGTGCTTGCTGAGCGCCGCGCGCGAGATGGACAGCCCCTGCGCGCTGAGGTGATCCGCGACGGCCTGCAGCGAAAGCCCGGCTGCGAGGCGTGCCTGCTGGAGTCGAGTAGGATTCATGGCGTGGCGGGCGTCCTGCTGGAAGCTGGGGGGCGGCAGCGCGACTGGTTGACAGTATCGGCAGTCGATGAATTTTTGTCAACCAGCATTTTCGATGCGGCCCCGACCGTCGCCTCTCTCACCCCCTACCGCCTCATCACGCTCTCCCCATGCCACGCCAACGCCTCCACCCTCGGCCACTCCTCCCGCCTCGCCGGCAGTTCGATCGGCTGGCCGGCCAGCGCGTAGTACGACCGCCCATTCGAGTAGTCGCCGCGCAGGTAGCAACTGACCACGAACTTGTAGTCGGGCGTCACGCCCACGTAGCCGGTGTCGAACAGCCGGTGGATGTCGCTGCGCAGCAGCCCGTTGCTCACCTCGTGTTCGCCACCGTCGCCGTAGGGGCGGATGTGCGCGGCCTCGAGCGCCGGGAGCGAGTGTTCGCCCGTGACCCTGCACGAGCGGCTGTGGGCCGACATGACCGCCAGCCGGAACGTGCCCTGGCCGAGTCGTGGCGCCACGGGAACCGCGGCGCCGTAGCGCGGGGCCGGCGCCAGCAACCCGCCGCCCGCGGCGGCCGCCAGGTTGGGCGACGCAGCGGCCGCGGCCTTGCAGGCCTCCCAGACGCGCGCTCTCCACGCGACCAGCCGCCTGCTGAGACAGGCTCAGCTTGTCGCGTCGGCTAGATCTTCTAAGAACTCCCGCCGCTTGCTCGCCTTGGTGGTGAACACGTCTTGATAGGCCGCCCAGATGAGTCCGCGGAACATCTCGCTTGAGTCGGCGATGCCGTGCTCGGTAGCAGCCTTGAGTGCGTCGCGGTGCAACTGGGCCGACACGCGCAGCGACAACCGCTCGCTGGCCGGCCCCCACTCGCGTGCAGCGGCCAGACGGTGAACACGTTCGGCGAAGCGATCCGAACGAGCGACTTGGCACAGGTAGTAGCGCAGCATGAGGTGCGAGAACGATTCGTCGCGCGCCTCGAGGCGCGCAGCGATCGCGCGCAGGGCCTCGTAGAGTTCGCTGGGGATGCGCGCCTCGAACCGCGGAGGCGGCGTGGTGGCTTCGGACGCGCGGGCCCGGGCGTTCTGGAGCCGCAGGTTGGACTGCCAGGGCACCGTGACCGTAGCCCCGCAGGTCTCGCACGCGCCCACGAGCACATGCTCGACCGTGACCTTGGGGTTCTCGAGCTCGACGTCGCGATACGCATAGACGGTGTTGACCGTCCTGCGGCACGTGCGACAGAGCCCGTGGCCCCGTTCCTTCTCGCGGACGAGTTGGTTCACGTCAGTGCTCCGACTTGTGGACGCTGATCAACAGCGTGTCCTGCTCGATGAAGCAGCACTTCACGTACCACCGGTGACCGTCGACCGTGGGCTTGAAGACGTGGCAGACGACCTCTGGAATCCAGTGGTGAGGGGACACTGAGTAATCCGGCCCCCGGCAGCGCTTGAGGATGCGAATCAGCTCGCCGAGCGACAGCTCGCCCGTCTGGAGCAGGTTCTTGCCCGCGCGCACCGCTTCGATGGGGAACCCGAAGGACCCCGAGTTCAGTGCCTCGAGAAGCATGGCGAGTGCTGCGCGAAAGCCCAACTTCGACATGCCACAGTGTACGCCATGTGGCGTACATCGGCAAGTCGACGGTGGAACTTGAGCAACTGTCGGATTCAGCATCCGCCCTGAGCGGCTCGCCTTCGGGAGTTAGGCGACACGCTGTTCGGCCCCGGGCTCCGAAGCGCACCGCCAGTCGGTACCGCGCGCTCACGACGCCGTTCGGGCGTCGTCACCCACCCGGCGCCTCGGGTCGGCCCTCCCTACCGCTTCAGCACGCTCTCCCCATGCCACGCCAACGCCTCCGCGCTCGGCC
>JBEBGT010000053.1:0-12737 GCA_040081365.1 Candidatus Eiseniibacteriota bacterium
ATGGAACCTTACGGCCTGTGGTTTGCCGAAGCGCCGGTCAACCCGGAAGACATCGACGGGCTGGCGCATGTCGCCAACAAGGTCTCGACCACGATCGCGGCCGGCGAGGAATGGCGCACGGTGCATGACGCGGTGCAGCACGGGCGACAGCATCACACCGACCGCGGCTAGCAACAGCACTCCCGAGAGGATCGCGTACAGCGATGCGAACAGCTTGGCGGCGTCGCTCGGTAGTGCGTCCACCGGGCCCATGCCGCCCATGATCATCGACGCGTTGTAGAGGGCGTCGATCAGCGACATGCGGCCCAACTCGCGGTAGCCCCACACGCCCACGGCCAGCCACATCACCAGCACCGCGAACGTCGCGGCGGTCACGCGCAGGATGCGGCGGTTGAACTGGGCGGGCGTGGCCAGCGGCTCGTGCTTGTGCTCGAAGCCGAGCAGCGTGCCCAGCGCGGTCGTGTTGCGCGCGCGCCCACCGCGCGTGTCACGAGGTGTGCTCACCCGGCCCGCCCAGGGCGTGGGGCACCCGCCGGCCGGTGTGCGTGCGCATCACTCATGGCACCAGCACCAGCTTGCCGAACTGCGCGCGCGCCTCGATGCGCTCGTGCGCGGCGCGCGCTTCGGCCAGCGGCCGTACCGAGTCCACCACCGGCTTCAACGCGCCACTCGCCACGTGGCGCAGGCAGTCGTTCAGGTCCGAGCGCCGCCCCATCCACGAGCCCATGAGCGTGAGGTGCCTGCCGAACAGCAGGTTCACGTCGAGCGCCACCTTGCCGCCCGAGGTCGCGCCGCACGTCACGAGCCGGCCGTTCTTGGCGAGTGCGGCCACACCGGCCTCGAACACGCGGCCGCCGACGTGCTCGACCACCACGTCGACGCCCTTCTTGTGCGTGAGCGCGCGTGCCCGCGCCGCGATGTCCTCGGAGCCATGGTCGATGCCTTCGTGCGCACCCAGTTCACGGGCGCGGGCCAGCTTGGCCGCGCTGCCCGCCGTGGCGATCACGCGCGCGCCGTGCAACCGCGCGATCTGGACCGCCGCGCTGCCCACGCCGCTGCCGGCGCCGATCACCAGCACGTCGTCGCCGGGCTGCACGCGCGCGCGCGTCACCAGCATGTGCCACGCGGTCAGGAACACCAGTGGCACCGCGGCCGCCTGTTCCCACGGCAGGTTCTCGGGGTAGGCCAGACAGTTCACCGCCGGTACGCTCACCAGCTCGGCATAGCCGCCATTGCGCTTGCGCCCGATCACGTCGTAGGCGCGGCACAGGTGGTCGTCGCCGCTGGCGCACGCGGCGCACGTGCCGCACGACAGTGTGGGGTTCACCAGTGTCTTCTGGCCCACGCGCAGGTGTGTGACACCCGCGCCCAGCGCCACGATCTCGCCCACGATGTCGTTGCCGAGCACGTGCGGCATGTCGGGTTCCAGCCCCGGCAGCCCGGCGCGCACCCACAGGTCCAGGTGATTGATCGCGCACGCGCGCACGCGCACCAGCGCTTCGCCCGGGGCCGCCACCGGGTCGGGGCGCTCGCCATAGGTGAGCACGTCGGGGCCGCCGAAGCGTTCCAGGTACACGGCTTTCATGCAGCTCCTCCCGAACGTGGCCGGCGGCGCGACGCCTTGGAGCTGCCGCGGGCCGGGCCGGCTCATGACGGCAGGCACTGTAGCGCATGGTCGAGCGGTGCGCCCGCGCACGCGGGGGTGCTAGCCTGTGCCGCATGATTCCCGAGCGGCACACTCTCACCGCAGCGCTGCATCACCTGTGGGCCGCCGTGTGCATGCTCGCGCTGGCGGGCGCGACGCAGGCCGCGCCGGTGCGTGCCGGTTTCACCGAGACTGTGGTGGTACAGGGCTTCGACAGCCCGGTGAGCATGGCGTTCGCCCCGGACGGCCGCGTGTTCGTGTGCGAACAGGGCGGGGCGCTGCGCGTGGTGAAGCAGGGCCGCTTGCTGCCACGGCCGTTCGTCACCGTGCCCACGCAGGCGTTCGAGGAAGAGGGCCTGTTGGGCGTGGCGTTCGACCCCGCGTTCGCGCGCACGCACCTGGTGTACGTGCTCTATACGGCACTCGAGCCCACGCGCCACAACGTGATCGCGTCGTACGTGGCCGCGCTCGACTCAGCCACGGGCCCCGCCACCATCGTGTTCGAGTTCGACACGCATGCCGCGCACCAGCACGTGGGCGGCGCGCTGCGGTTCGGGCGCGACGGCATGCTGTACGCGTCGTCGGGCGAATGCGGCGATGGCTCGTTGTCGCAGAGCCTGGCCAGCACCGCGGGCAAGATCCTGCGCATCCGGCCCGACGGCAGCATCCCGGGCGACAACCCGTTCCCCACCCGCACGCGCGGCCGGCACGGCGCGATCTGGGCGCGCGGTTTCCGCAACGCGTTCACGTTCGACATCCATCCCAGCACCGGCCGCATGTTCGTGAACGACGTGGGCGGGAGCCGCTACGAAGAGGTGAACGAGGTGGTGAAGGGCGGCAACTACGGCTGGCCCGTGGCCGAAGGCCCGGTGCGGCACGCGTCGCTCGCCGATCCGGTGTACGCCTACACGCACGACGACGGCTGTGCGATCACCGGCGGCGCGTGGTACGCACCGCGCGCGGAGGCACGCGCGGCGTTCCCGGCCGCGTGGCGCGGCGGCTACTTCTTCGCCGAGTACTGTGCCAACGAGCTGCGCTGGCTGCCCGGCGTGGGCCCGGCGCGTGCCGTGGTGTTCGGCAAGCTCGCCGTGGCGGGCCCGGTCGACCTGCGCACCGCACCCGACGGGTCGCTGTGGTACCTGGCGCGTGGCAACAGCGCGCCCTCCGGCGGCGCGGGCAGCGCGCGCGGTAGTCTGGTGCGCATCGCTAACGCGAAGCCCTGAAACGCCTTGGTGTCTGGCCCGCGGCCCGGTGGAATTGACATGTCCCGCGCCCATGCGCGCGCTAGCATGAAGTTGCACCGGTGGCCCCGCGCGCGACGCGTGGGCAGCGGGCACACGCCGAACCGCGAGCGCGAGCACGCGCTCCAGACCCGGTTGCAGCGTCGCGGCGCGGGTCACGGGCCCGTGGCACACGTCGCGGCTCTTCCGGATGGGCTTCGGGTCGCACGATCGTCGTCGAAGAGGACCTCAGCCATGGCACGTCTCACCACACGCGCGCGGTGGTTCACGCGCTTGCTGCCCGCACTCGCGGTGCTGGCGCTGTTCGCGCTCGCGGCCAACTCGCCGCGCCAGCCCGGCGTGGGCCCCGCGGCACCCGCGTTCCTGCAGGACGGGCCGTGCACGCAGTTCGTGCAAAGCGCTTCGGGCGACAGCACGTACACGTTCGGGGTGTTCTCGGGCATCTCGCAGCCGCTCCTGCCGGACGTGGCGGTGGCCGCGTGCAGCCTGTCGGTGCAGGCCACTGGCTGGTCGTGGTTGCGGCTGAGCCTGCTCGACTGGGATCCGCTCACGCTCGCGCCGGACCCGAACACGATCGCGCTGCGCACGCAGGTGCTGAACCCGTCGGACCTCCAGTACTACACGCTCAACCATACGCCGCGGGTGAACTACCTGCCGCCGGTGGTCACGCAGAGCCTGGCCGGCGTGGCCGATCCGCCGCGCACTACCGTCGCGGCCGAACTGCAGTCGCCGCCCACGTCGTTCACCACCAGCTATTTCGAGGCGCCCTACGACCAGACCGGTGATGCGGAACTACCGGTGGCGCGGTCGATCCCCGCACTCGGCGGCCCGCGGCTCCCGCTGCCGGGCGCGCACCCCGTACTGGCGCACGCCATCTGCGATGCCGGGGGTGACCTGCAGCAGCTGAATGTCGTGCAGTCGGTCTCGCGCACCGACGCGCTGTTGTCGAGCCGTCCCAAGGAGATGGCCCAGCGCTTCCGCGTGCCCCAGCGCGTCGAGTTGCGTTGGGTGGAACTCGCGGTGATTCCCAACGACTTCCAATCGCCGTTCTGGAACGAGCCCACCACCGTCAGTATCCACGACGCGAGCGCGGCCGCGCCCCCGCTGACGCTGCCCGCGGCCTTCACGTCGGGGCTGTTCATGGAGTACACGGATGGCAGCTTCGAGAACCCCGCGCGCTGGGCGGGCGATCGCGGACTCGATCACACCGTGGTGCTCGAACCGGGGCACGACTACTGGCTGCACTTGAACGACGCGCGTGCCATGCAGTACCACGCGCGCGTGCTGGACGGCAGCGAAGCGCCCGGCTTCACCGACGGCATCGGCGGGTTCTTCACGCGCGACACCGTGACGGCCGCGTGGGTCGCGCAGCCGACACGCGCGCTGAGCTTCAAGCTCATCGGCAAGCCGGTGGCGCCGGTCGGCGTGGTGCCGCAGCCGGCCACGGCGTCGTTCGCGTTGCATGTGTCACCGAACCCGGCGGCGAACCTGGCGGACGTGCGTTGGTCGGGCGCGGTGGGCCCGGTGCGCCTCGAGGTGCTCGATGCGCGTGGCCGGCGCGTGGCCAGCGCTCAGGGCGGGGCCGCGGGCTCGTGGTCGTTCGCACGCAGTGGACCGCGCGGCCAGCCGCTGCCCGCAGGCGTGTACTTCGTGCACGCACGCGACAGCGCGGGTGGGCACGCGGTCGAGCGTCTGGTGCTCGTCCCGTAGCGCGGGTCACGCGGCCCCCGGGCGTTGTCCGCTTGGGGGCCGCACTTTTCGCCGGCCTGCGCGGGTCGCCACAATTCATGTGAACCGCGCGGCGCATGGGCGTAGACTGCGCCATCCCCCGGTCCACCGTACGTGCATCGCTGCGTACTCTTCGAGCGATTCTCCCTCTCGAGGGCCGTCATGCTGCCGCGTCATGACCTCCGGAGGCCGCCGGTCACCCACCGCACCGGCCGCCGCCGTCGCACCGTGTGCCCACTCCTGGCCGCGCGGGCGGGTTCGTCCTCGCGCACCTCCGCCGTGTACGCCCCTCGCGCGGGAGCACCCCGATAGACCGCGTCGCCCGCATCGCCATCCGCGTCGCACTCGCGGGCTTGGTCCTGGCCTTCGTGCCGGGGCTCTACGAACCGTTCATGCCCGTGAAGGCCATGCTGCTGCGCGTGGTGGGTTTCGGATTGCTGGCGTGGTTCGCGGCCGAGGCGTGGGGCGGCCGCGTGCGCCGGCCGGGGCTGCTCACGTGGGGCGTACTGGCCTGGGTGGCCGCCGGCGTGCTGTGCACGCTCAGCGCACGGTCGCCGCACCTGGCGTTGCTGGGCGAGGTGGGCCAGCGCGAGGGCCTGCTCACGCTGGTCGCACTCGCGGGACTGCACCTGGCCGCGGGCCATGCGCACCGGCATGAGCGCGATGTGCGCGACACGCTGCGTGTGGTGGTTGGCGCCGGAGTACTGGCGGCCGTGTACGCCCAGTTGCAGTTGGCCGGGCTCGACCCCGTGCACTGGAGCGGGCTGCGCACCTACGTCGTGAACGGTGCGATCGCACTACGGCCCGCGGGGCCGCTCGGCAGCCCGGTGCTGCTGGGTGCGGTGCTCGCGGCCATCCTGCCGCTGGTGCTGGCACGCGTGGCCGAACGCCGCAGCGATGCAGCGTGGCTCGTGCCGGCGGCTGCACTCATCGCCGCCACGCTCGTCATGACGCTGTCGCGCGGCGCGTGGCTGGCGGCGGCGGTGGGCGTGCTGGTGGTGGTGCCGGCTTCGTTGCGCGCGGGCGCGCCAAGGCGCCGCGTGGCGTGGACGCTGGCCGCCAGCCTGTCGCCCGCGCTGTTGTTCGGCGTGGGCCGCGCCTGGGCGCCGCTGGTGGCGCGTCTCTCCGAAGGGCTCGGGACCGGCTCCAACGCCGCGCGCGCGGGCATCGGCCGCGCCGCACTCCAGATGTGGGGCGAGCATCCGTGGACCGGCGTGGGGCTCGATGGTTTCGGGCTCGCGTTCCCGCTCGTGCAGGAACCGTCGTTGTGGCGCGGCGAGTGGATCGGCGTTCCGCTGCATGCGCACTCGGCCGTGCTGCAGGTGCTCGCCACCATGGGTGTGGTGGGCGTACTGGCGGGTGCGGCCTGGCTCGCGGGCGCGATGTTCGCGCTGCGTGACGCCTGGCGCGGCACGTCGTATGCGGCCGCCGAACCGTCCGAACGCGCGCTGCTCGCGGGGCTCGGCGGGCTGGTGGTAGCGCTGGCGGTGTCGGGCGCGTTCAACGTGCTGGGACTGGCGGGCGCGGCACTGTTCGCGCTCGCGACCGCGCTGCCCGGCGCGTTGCGCGACCTGCCGGATCCCACGCTCGCGCGCCGGCGTGCGTTCCATCCCATGGCACCGGCGCTCGCGGCGATGGTGATCGCGATCCCCGAGTTCGTGACCGGTACGCGCGAGTTGGCCGGGCTCGCCAACGCGCGACCCGCGCGCGATGAAGTGGCGCGGGCCGGCTTCACGCCGAGCGAGTGGGCCGCACTCGCGGGCGCACGTGCTGCGGCGCTGCAGCGCGCCACGGCCATCTGGCCGCACGACGACCTGCTGTGGCGCGTGGCGTGCACCGCGAACCTGCAGGCCGCCGCGTCACCGAGTGGTGATGCCGCGCGCACGGAGGCCGCCGCCGAACGCGCGGCGCGCCGTGCGGTGGCGTTGGTGCCGCTGCGCGCGGCCAGCCATGTGAGCCTGGCCGATGCACTGGCCGCGCGCGCGCTGCGCACCGGCGTCGCCTCGACGGCCGACTCCGCGGGCAAGGCTTACGCGCGCGCGGAGTCGCTGGCACCATCGGACGGCTGGATCCTGGTGGCGCACGCTCGCTTCGAACTCGCACATCGCGATGGCGTGCAGGCGCTGGAGGTGGCACAGCGGCTCATCGGGCTCTACCCCGAAGCCGCGGCCGGCCACACGCTTGCGGGTGCCGCGCTGTTGCTGCTCAAGCGCCCGGCCGAGGCCATGGCCGTGTTGCGCGTGGCGCGCACGGCGCGCTGGGAACAGGACGCAGCACCGCAGCGCGCCGCGGTCGACCGGCTGCTCGACGGCACGCCGGACGAAGCGACAACGCGCGTAGCGGCGCCCGCCCGCGCCCGCCGGTCGCGCCGGCGCTGACCTGCGTGCCGGTCCGTACCGGGTACGGCGACTCCGTGGGGCGCAGGCCGGCCCGCGCTGGTGAGCCCGCGCCCCGCGCGGGTGCATCGGGGTGCCGGCTGGCGTAGTCTGCCCGCGTAACTTCCATCGCCGCCCCGCCGGAAACGGTCGGCGTCGCAACCCGCGCGCGCGGGTCCTGCGTCATGCTGGTCGTTCCCATCCCCTGCGGATGGTCTGCCGCGTCGTACCGACGCGCATCGCCACCGCTCCACGGAGGTCCTGCGAATGTTCCGCAAGCTGTCGCTGCTGTTCGCTCTCGGTCTGCTGCTCGCTCCGATCGCCCAGGCTCAGACGCTCGACGAGGTCCTGACCAAGCACTACGAGGCGCTGGGTGGTGTCGAGAAGCTGAAGGCGCTGAACACCATGCGTGTCACCGGCACCATGGGCCTCGGGCCCGGCATGGAGGCGCCGTTCACGATGGAGCGCAAGCGCCCGGGCAAGTCGCGCATGGAGTTCCAGGTGCAGGGCATGACGGGTGTGCAAGCGTTCGACGGCACCAAGGTGTGGTCGGTCATGCCGTTCATGGGCAAGAAGGATCCCGAAGCCGGCTCGGACGAGGACAACAAGAACGCCGCCGATGACGCCGACTTCGACGGCGCGCTGGTGGACTGGAAGGCCAAGGGCCACACGGTCGAACTGGCGGGCAAGGAAGCCGTCGAGGGCGCCGACGCCTGGAAGCTCAAGGTCACCAAGAAGGGCGGCAAGGTCGAGTTCCATTACCTCGATGCCGAGACCTACCTGCTCGTGAAGAGCGAGGGCAAGGTCAACGCGCGTGGCACCGAGATGGAGTTCGAGACCACCTTCAGCGACTACAAGGATGTCGACGGCTACATGGAGCCGTTCTCCATGGAGCAGGGCGCCAAAGGCATGCCCCAGAAGCGCAAGATGACGTTCACGAAGATCGAGCTCAACGTGCCGCTCGACGACGCGCGTTTCGCCATGCCGGCCGCGACCGACACGTCGAAGGCCGCCGCCCCCAAGGTCGATGAGAAGAAGGTGGACGACAAGAAGGTCGACGCCAAGGCCACCAAGAAGAAGTAGCGCTCCGACACCAGCGGCGCGGTCCCTCGAACCCCGGGGACCGCGCCGTTCGATTGTGACCCCCCTGCACGAGGTCCCCTGTCATGCGTTCCATGAGTCCGTTCCCGCTTGGCCGCGCCGCGGCACACGAGCTGCGCTGGGTGCCTGCATGTGTCACGGCCGTGGTGTTGGCCGTGCTGCTCGCCGCCGGTCACGCCGCCGCCGCCGATGCACCGGCCGCGGCCAGCCTCGACGACTGGAAGCTCGATTCCGACACGTTCGAGGGCCTGCGCGCCCGTACGCTGGGCCCCGGCACCATGAGCGGCCGCATCAGTTGCATCGACGGCGTCTCGGGTGAGCGCAACACGTTGTGGGCCGGCACCGCCGGCGGTGGGGTCTGGCGCTCGCGCGACAACGGCACCACGTGGAAGAGTGTGTTCGACGCGCACGCCATGTCGATCGGTGCGATCCGGGTCTCGGCCAAGGATCCCAAGATCGTTTACGTGGGTGCGGGCGAGACCTGGGCGCGCAACAGCGTGGGCTACGGCGACGGCATGTACCGCACCACCGACGGTGGCGATTCCTGGACGCACATCGGGCTCGAGAAGACCGAGCGCATCGCGCGCATCCTCGTGCACCCGACCCGCCCGGACACGGTGGTGGTGGCCGCACTGGGGCCGCTGTTCGCGGACAGCCCCGAACGTGGCGTGTACCGCAGCACCGACGGCGGCAAGACGTGGGACAAGACGCTGTACGTGGATGCGCGCACCGGTGCGGCCGACCTGGCGGTCGATCCGCAGAACCCCGACGTGATGTACGCCTCCATGTGGAGCGTGCGCCGGCAGGGCTGGACGTTCGCCTCGGGTGGACCCGGCTCGGGGCTGTACAAGAGCGTCGATGGCGGCAAGACGTGGCGCAAGCTGGTGAACGGCCTGCCCGAGGGCGACCTGGGCCGCATCGGCGTGGCGGTGTCGCCGGCCCGCGCGAGCCGCGTGTACGCCATCGTCGAGGCTAAGAAGACGGCGTTCTACATCAGTGACGACGCCGGCGAGCACTGGCAGAAGGGCAACGACTCGAGCGCCGACGTCACCTGGCGCCCGTTCTATTTCGCCCACGTGGTGCCGGACCCCAAGAACTTCGAGCGCGTGTACAAGGGCGGCCTGAACCTGGCGGCCAGCGAGGACGGCGGCAAGACGTTCGTGGGCGTGGGCGGCGGGTTCATGGGCGCGCCCTACCACAGCGACCTGCACGCGGTGTGGATCGACCCCAAGAACACCGAGTTCATGGTCATCGGCACCGATGGCGGCGTGTACCTGTCGCTCGACCGCGGGAACACGTGGCGGCCGTGCCAGAACATCCCGGTGGGGCAGTTCTACCACGTGAGCTATGACATGAGTTCGCCCTACAACGTGTACGGCGGACTGCAGGACAACGGCACCTGGACCGCGCCCAGCACGCGTTCGGGTGGCGTGCCGAACCGGCTGTGGGAGAGCCTGCTGGGTGGCGACGGCTTCTGGGCGTTCCCCGATGCCCGCGACCAGGACCTGGTGTATTGCGAGTATCAGGGCGGGCACGTCTCGCGTGTGCGGCTCTCGACCGGCGAGACGAAGGACATCCAGCCGTTGCGCGGCGCCGGCGACCCCAAGTTGCGCTTCAACTGGAACGCCCCGCTGCACGTGGGCCCGAGCGGTGCGCTCTACATGGGCGCGCAGTTCCTGTACCGCACGCGTGACCAGGGCGACACGTGGGAGAAGATCTCGGGCGACCTGTCCACGAACGATCCCGCCAAGCTGCAGCAGGACAAATCGGGCGGGCTGTCGATCGACAACTCGAGCGCCGAGAACCACTGCACGGTGTACGCGATCGGCGAGTCGCCGAAGGACGCGAACGTGGTGTGGGCCGGCACCGATGACGGCAACCTACAGGTCACCCGCGACGGCGGCAAGACGTGGAACAACGTGACCAAGAACCTCGCCGGCCTGCCGCCGTTCACCTGGATCTCGTACGTGGCACCCTCGCCGCACGATGCCGGCACGTGCTTCGTGACCGCGGACGGCCACATGTTGGGCGACTTCGCCCCGCACGTGTACGTGACGCGCGACTTCGGCAAGACGTTCACGGCGCTCGCCACGCCGGCCATGAAGGGCTACGCGCACACGGTACGGCAGGATCTCGTGAACCCCGATCTGGTGTTCGTGGGCACGGAGTGGGGGCTGTATGGCTCGTTGGACGGCGGCCGGCAGTGGGCGCAGATCAAGGCCGGCATCCCCAAGGTGGCGGTGCGCGACCTGGTCATCCACCCGCGCGAAGGCGACCTGCTGGTGGCCACGCACGGCCGCGGCATCTATGTGATCGACGACCTGTCGCCACTGCGCTCGCTCACGCGCGACAAGCTCGCGGCGGATGCCGCGTTCCTGGCCACGCGTCCCAGCGCCCTGGCGATCCCGCGCCAGGAGCAGCGCTTCGCCGGCAGTGCCGACTGGGCCGGTGACGAGCTGCCCGAGGCCGCGATCATCACCTACTACTTGAAGAAGCGGCACTTGATCGGCGATCTCAAGCTGGAGATCTTCGATGCGGCGGGCAAGAAACTGGCCACGATCTCGGGCGGCCGTCGTCGCGGCATCAATCGTGTGGAGTGGCCCATGCGCCTGAAGGGCCCCAAGCTGCCGCCGGCCGCGAACCTGGTGCCCAACTTCTTCGCGTTCGTGGGCCCGCGCGCGGCCGCGGGTACCTACACGGCCAAGCTCACCAAGAACAAGGACACGTTCACCAGCACATTCACGCTGGTGCCCGACTCGCGCGCCACGCACACGGCCGAGGACCGCGCCATGCAGGTGAAGCTGGTGAATCGCCTCTACGACCGCCTGGGCGACCTCACCTACACGGTCGAGGGCATCCAGGCGATGCGCGACTCGGCGAAGGCGCGCGCGAAGACGCTGGGCAAGGATGCACTTGCCGCCAGGCTCACGCAGCTCGCGAACCAGCTCGAGCTCCTCCGCGGCAGGTTGGTGGCGGCCAAGGAGGGCGGCCGGCTCACCGGCGAAGAGCAGCTGCGCGAGCAGTTGGGCGATCTCTACGGCAAGGTGAACGGCTACGACGGCCGGCCCACCAACGGTCAGATCGCGCTGGCCGAGGTGCTCGAGGGCGAGCTCCAGAAGGGGGCGGCCGAGTTCGAAGCCATCCTCGCCAAGTCGCTGCCGTCGCTCAACGCAGGTCTCAGCGCCAAGAAGCTGCCCGTTCTGGCGCGCGAGTCGCGCGAGGCGTACGACAAGCGCAGCGAGGACACCGCCCGCGGCACCGGCGGCCTGGAACTCGTGCGCGCACTCGCGGGTGGCGCCGCGCTGGAGGCCGGCGAGCGCGAGTAGCTGCCACACGATCGGAGCCCCACGATCGCGGGAGGGCCGGCCGCCACGGTCCTCCCGCGATCGCTTCATGGCCGGCCTTGCCTGTGGCATCGGACCGCCCGCGACGAGTAGAGTCCCGCCGTATTCGGACCAGTGCCGTATTCCGGGACCAGCGCGCGCCGCACGGCCGGCGGGATCTGAAGGAGGCGGGTGATGCGGGGGGATGCTCGGGTCCGGCGGCAGGTGTGCGCGTGGGGCGCCTGGTGCGGGCCGTGCCGGAAGTCGATGCCCGCACTGCAGGCCTGGTCCACGCGCTCACGCACCAGACCCGTGCGGGTGATCACGCTGGACTCCAAGGGCGAACCGCTCGCCCGGGCCCGCGATAGCGTCGAGAAGTTCTTCCGCTCACAAGGGCTCGAGCTGCCCGTGCTCATGGCGGACTCGACCGCCAGCGCGCGCTGGCAACTCGGTGGCTTCCCCATGACGTTCGTGCTTGAGGACGGCCGCATCGTCTACCGCAACCACGCCGGGGATCTGGTGGCGGGCCTCGAGGCCCAACTCAGGCACCTCGGCAGCCGCCCCGCCGAGTGAGGTGGCACCCCTGCAGGCGGCCCGGAATGCGGGCGTGAGACCCCGATTCGCCCCAACGGCCGAGGTGCTGCTGGCGAGCGGTGTCCTGCTGAGCCGCCTGCCGTTCCTGTGGCCCGGCTATGGCGCCGACCCGGATGCCTGGCGCATCGCCTGGGCGGGCCACGAGACCGCGAGACTCGGCCAGCATCTGTCGTCGCGCGCTCCCGGCAATCCGGTGCTCGAGTGCGCCGCTGCCGCGCTGAGCCGATCACCCGCGTGGGCGCTCAATGCTCTGACCGCGCTGCTGGGGTGCGCCGCCGTCGTCATGTTCGGGGCCTTGCTGCGCCGGCTCGGATGTCGGACCTGGCTCGTGGGGGCGCTCGCGCTCGCGTTCGTCCCGGTGGTTGCCATCCACAGCTGCGACAGCATGGACTACGTGTGGGGTCTGGCGTTTCTCCTCGGCGCCTGGCATGCCGCGCTCGACCGGCGGCCGGGATTCGCGGGTTTCTTGGTCGGCGTGGCCGCCGGTTGTCGGATCACGTCGCTCGTGATGCTGGCTCCGCTCGCAATCGTGGTGATGGCCGCTTCCGGACCCGCGCTCGGCGGCCGGGTGCGCGCCGTGTTGGCGCTGTGGGGAGTGGGCGTGGCGACCGCTCTCGCGGCCTTCTCGCCGGTGATCGCGCTCGCGGGGCCTGGGTTCCTGCACGGCTACGAGAACGGCTATCCACCGCTGCTCTATGTGGCCAAGAACCTCACCGTGGACGTGTGGGGG
>JBEBGT010000464.1:0-3409 GCA_040081365.1 Candidatus Eiseniibacteriota bacterium
CGTCGCGCGGGCCCGCCCGCGGTCACCGTACGTGCCGGCGCGCTGCCGCTGCTCGAGTCGTTCACCGACCAACCGTGGCCGCGCTGGCGCTTCCGCGGCGAGGGTTGGGTGGTGGAACGCGAATACCGGCTGGTCGAGGGCCATGCCGCGCTGCTCGCCAGCTGGCGACTCCTCGAAGGCGGTCCGCTGCGGCTGCATGTGGCGCCGCTCATGGTGGCGCGCGCGCTGCAGGGCCTGCAGCTCGAGACCCCCGAGTTCCGCGGCGCGGTGAGTGGCGTACCGGGCCGTGTGCGCTGCGCCACCGTCGAGGGCTTCGCGCCGCTCACGCTGTGGCACAACGGCGCGTTCATGCCGGCGCGCGCCTGGCACCGCGGGCTGGCGTATCCGTACGACGACGGCGCCGACGTGCGCGATCCCGACGCCGGCGCCAGCATCGCCAGCGAGGACGCGTTCCTGCCCGGCTGGGTGCAGTTCGCGTTCATCGAGCCCGGCAGCACGCTGCACATCGTGGCCTCACCGGAAGAAGCGCTGTTCCGCTCACTCGCGGGCGAGATGCGCCTGGGTACGCCGCCCGCGCGCACGCTGGCGGACTGCCTGCATGCACTCGACCTGTCGCTGGGCGACCGGCGTTCGAGCTGGCAGACCGCGGCGCTGTTCGGCGCCAGCAACACGGCGCGCCAGGCGGCCGCCGCGCACGCCGCGCGCAGAGCGGCGGAACTCGCCGCCGCCGAGGCCGCAAACCCGGCCCGCCCGCCGAGCCCGAACCGGCCGACGTCGCCAACACCGGCTTCGTGCTGTCGCTGGGCACGCGCATGCTCGATGCCATCCACGAGCGCGCCGACCGCACCTCGGTGCTCACCGACCCCGTGCAGCACATCGAGTCCGGCCCCGACGCGCTGCGTGTGGCCGCCGGGCTCGTCACGTTGCGCGCGTTCGGACCCGCGCGCGACATCGCGCGCGGCTACCTGGCCTACATCGACGAGGGCCTGGCGCCCGAGCGCTTCGACGAGCAGGGGTTCCCGCACTACGAGAGCCCCGAGACTTCGCTATGGCTGGTGCATGTGGTCGATCTGCTGTCGCGCCGGGACGCCGAATCCGAGGAGACGCAGACATTCCTGCGCGACGGCGCCTTCCGCGTGCTCGAGGGGGTGCTGCAGCACTTGCGCGCCGGGTCACGCCACGGCGTGCATTGCGATCGCGACGGCTTCCTGTGGGCGGGCGAGGGCCTGGCCGCGCGCTGCCGTGCCGACCTGAACGCCCTCTGGTATCACGCGCTCGTGGCCATGTCGCAGCTCGCCAAGCAAGCCGGCCGGCGCGAGAACGCCGCGTACTCCATGGCGTGGGCACGCGAGCTGCAACGCGCATACGTGGACCGCTTCTGGGACGAGGCGAGCGGCTGCCTGTTCGCCGAGCTCTCCCATGTCGGCCCGCTGCGCGGCCTCACGCCCTCGCAGCTCTATGCGGTGAGCCTGCCGCCCATGCTGCTACCGCCCGACAAGTGCGTGCGGCTGGTGGACACCGTGACGCGCGAGTTGTGGACGCCGCGCGGACTGCACCCGCGTCCGCTCGACGGCCCGCCGGAGCCGGCGTGGCTCGGCACGTGGGCCTCGGCCTCGCTGCGCGCCCACCAGCGCGACCACGCCACCGAGGCGCGCGTGCGCGCCGCGCTCGAGACCTATGCCGAGATCGGCGAAGGCCCCGCCGCCGAACTCTCGGCCCGCGGTGCGGCCGACCTGCTGCGCGCCTGGATCGAGGAAGTCGACCACACGGCGGTGCCGGCCTCGTAGCGCCCGGCGTCAGTGCTGCGTCGTGTCGGGCGCGGCCGTGCTCGGGGCGGTGGGTGCGGCCGCAGGCGGCGTGGCCGGAACCAGCGGTGCGGGTGCGGGCTTCTTGCCGAAGAAGTTCTTGAGCAGCCCCGACGCCGCGCTCTTCACCGAGTCGCGCGCGCTGCTGGCGCTCGCCGGAGACAACTTGGGCAGCAGCTTCGACGCCGAGTCGCGCTGCGCACCGAAGCGCTGCAGCACGGCCTGGCGCGCGGCCTCCTTGGCGTCGGCCTCGAGCTTGGCGCGCTGCTCGGCCAGCGCCTCGGACGCCTTGCCCGCCAGGCGCAGCCGCATGGCGTTGGTGTCCCAGCTCACGCGCGGGCTCTTGGCCGAGCCGGTCACGTGCAGGTCGAGCAGCATGCGGCCCTGCGCATCCGTGAGCGCGCCCGCGGCCAGCGCGCTCTTCGCACCCACCGCGGTCACGACATCGGGCGGCAGCGTCACCGACACGGCGTAATCCAGCGCGCCGTCGAAGCCGATCGCGCCCGCCAGTCGCCACTCGCCGCTCGGACCATTCAACACCACCGGGTCACTGATCAGCCGGCCCCGCTCGATGCGCAAGGGCAGTTCGAGCTTGGCGAAGTCGAGCTGTTTGAACTTGGGGATCTTCACGAACTGCGCCACGGTCTCCAGAGCCGGGCCGGGGCCCAGGCGGCCATAGGTGAGCGCGGCGAGCCCGACCAGCGTGAGCGTGTGCTTGATGTCGTCGGGCGTCTGGCCCGCGCCCGAGAAGTCGAGGTTCGTGCTCAACGTGCCCACGAGCAGGTCCTTCACCGGCGTCCATGCGCCCAGGATCGCGTCGGCCTTCACGCGGTCGACCTGCGAGTGGATCGCGTACACCGGCTTGCGCGTGTCGCGCAGGTCGAACTTGGCGTTGCCGGTCACCGTGCCGCCGTAACCCTGCAGCGAGAACCTGGGCGACGACAACTGCGCGGGCTCCAGCACGACGTCGGCGAGCACGTTCGTCACGTCGAGCTTGCCCTGCTTCAGCCGGTCGATCGACACGTGTCCGCCACCGCTGGCGTTCGGCAGGAACGGCGCACCCGGCGTGGTGGGCAGCAGCTCGGCCAGGTCGAGGTACGACGAGCGGAACGAGAACTCCACGTCGGCGGGCGCGACCTTGCCGGGCGCGGCCATGAGCGCCAGCGGGCGCGACACATTGGCGTCGATCTGCAGCGACGACTTGCCGGCGCGCGCGCTCAGGCGTTGGATGGTGGCGCGCTCGGGCAGGAAGTCCACGCGGCCGTTCACGTTCTCGATCTTGCTGGGCAGCCCGGCACTCTCGACCGAGACGTTCTGCAGCTGCGCGCTGCCGCCCACCGACATCGCACCGGGGTCGGCCGCCGCGCCGCGCGCGCTCATGTTGACCACCGCACGGCCACCGAGCTTGGTGCCCGCGGGTGCCACCAACGGCGCGATCGCGGCCAGGTCCAGGTTGCCACGCAGCGCACCGTCCAGCATGGGCGCGGCGAAGTTCCACACCAGGAGCCGCGCGGCCAGCGGCTGGCCGGCCACCTCGGCGCGCAGGTCGGGCACGAACAACGTGTCGGGCCGGAAGTTGGCGCTGAACGCCAGACCCTTCACCT
>JBEBGT010000054.1:0-12731 GCA_040081365.1 Candidatus Eiseniibacteriota bacterium
CGCATCATGAACGGCGTGCCGTGGTGGTTCGTGCATGGCCAGCCGGGGCTGGGCGCCGAACCGCTCGCGAGCGTCGATCCCGGCGGCGTGACGGCCGCGGCGATCCCGTTCGCGCAGGTCCTGGGCGGCGTGGTGCACATCGCCGCCTCGCGCACGGAACCGGGGCTCAGCGAGCACCGCAATGGCCGTGCCGTCATCCTGGGCGAACCCACCGGTGGCGACCGCGAGCGCGCCCGCCTCGTGGCCGCGCGCCTCACCCGCGCGGGCTTCGACGTCACCGTGTCCGAGAACGTACGCCACGACATCTGGTACAAGCTGTGGGGCAATCTCGTGGTCAACCCCATCACCGCGCTCACCGGGGCCACCAGCGACCGCCTGCTCGCCGATCCATTGGTGCGCGCGTTCGCCTCGGCGGCGATGCTCGAGGCGCGCGCCATCGGCGACCGCATCGGCGTGCCCCTCGACCAGCACCCCGAGGCCCGGCATGGGGTCACCGCCAAACTCGGGCCGTTCCGCAGCTCCATGCTGCAGGACGCCGAGGCGGGACGCATGCTGGAACTGGACGCGATCGTGGCCGCCGTGCGTGAACTGGGCGAACGCACCGGCGTGCAGACCCCGAACATCGATGCCCTGTTCGGACTCACGCGACTCTATGGCCGCGTGCACGGCGTCTACCCCGAAGGGGACTGAGTCCCTCGCCGCCCCGAGACACTTCCGGGTGCCACGCTCTCCAGCATGGCACCCGGTCCTGCTCCTCGCTCTCTCGCGCGAGTCCTCACGTCGTCTCGGCTACTTCATCACCACGAACCGCATGGTCGAGGCCCGCCCCGCACGTTCGACGCGCACCAAGTAGATGCCGTTCGCCACGCGCGCACCGCTGCGATCCGTGAGCGGCCAACGCAGCTGCTGTCGGCCGGCCGCGAAGTGCTGCCGGGCGCTGTACACCTCACGCCCGAGCACATCGAACACCGACCAGCTCACGTCCGCATCCGCACCGTTCTCGAGCGTGAACGCCACCGTGTGCCGGCTGGGGTTCGGGAAGGCGTTCGACAGCGACAGCGCGGGCGAGGACGACCGGCCGCCCACCGCCAGCACGCCACTCTGGAACTCGAGGGCGCCGCGATCCGCGAAGCTCACCGGACCATCGCCCATGTTCGGAGTGCCCGGCGCGTCCGTGCGGGCGCGCCCCTCGGCGTCGGCCTCATCCCAACCCGCGGCAGAACTCGTGCCCGCGTCGATCGCGGGTGACTCGGCGCGCAGGTGGAAGTCACCGTTGATCCCATCCACGAAGCGCGGGTCGGCGGCGAACGTGTGCGGCCCGATGCCGGTGGCCGACTGGAACGCACTCACGGATGGATACACCGTGCGGTCGAACTTCACCGGCGGCGCGCCCAAGGCGTTCCACAGGATGTTGTAGTCGCCGTCGAACCCGACGATCGAGCTGGAGTCCACCAGAACACAGTAGCTCTCCACGGTGATTCCGGGGTTGTAGGCGATACAGTTGTACATGCGCGTGCCGGTGGCTTCGCCTTCGACCGAGAAGCCCTCGTGGGCATTGTCATAGGCCACGTTGCCCATGAGCCGGGTGCCGGTGGCATAGAGCTGCGCGAAGCCATGGTCGCCGTTCGACCACGACATGTTCTGGCGCACGATGCAGTCGTTCGAGCCGGTCTGCACCTCGATCCCGCTGTCCTGGTTGTGGTGCACGCGGTTGCACTCGATCAGGTTGCCGGGCGAGCCCGACAGGTAGATGCCCGTGGCCCAGGCTTCACCCTGATGCGCGTTGGCGAAGCACTCGTTGTCGTCGATGATCGAGTTCGTGACGCCAAGCCGGAACAAGATGCCATGGTGATTGTTGTCGCTCACCGAGTTGGCGTACACCTGCACCTGAGTGCTCGACTCGGCGCCGATTCCGCCGCCCCATGCGCCGGTCACCCGGTTGTGCCTCAGGGTGACCCGCGTGCTCGCGATCACCTCGATGCCCTTCTCTTCCGCGCGCCGGATCTCGAAACCATCGATCAGCACGTCGCTCTTGCCGGACACGAGGAAGCCGTGTGAGCGCCGGCCCACGGCGGTCTCGCGCGTGCCGGGATTGACGTCCTCGAGGTTCACGAACAGTCCGAGCCCGGGGACGTAAGTGAACTCGCCCGCTCCCAGCGCCGCCGGAGGCGAGAACGAACGCACGAGCCGCGCGCCATCCACGAACACCTGCATGGGCTCCCAGTCGACCGACGGGGCGCGCCAGGTGCCGGCGATGAACGGCTGCCACAGGCCGGGCGAGGCGAGATCATCCGCGCCGTCCAGCACCACACCAGGTCCGCTCGCGCGGATCACCAGCTTGTGCCGGGCATTCCCCGAGGCGGGCACGGCGACGCGTTCGCGATACAGCCCGGGGTGCACCAGCACGATCGTCGTGGTGTCGTGGTGCGCGGTGAGCGCCGCGGTGATGGAGTCGTACGGGCGCCCCGCGCTGCCGGGCCCGGTCGGGCTCGCGAGCGGGTGCGTGTTGTCAACATGGTACGTCGTGCTGACCTGGGCCCATCCTGCGGTTGCACACAGAAGCAGCATGAGACTGAACACGGCGCTGCCGGCCCCGGGGGCACGCCCGGCGTGGTCCGGGCGGCCCGTCCGCGCTCGGCGGACAGGGCGAAGTGTGGACATGGTGAACATGGTTGACCCCTGATCGTGCTGCTGGCACTGGAGAGAGAGAGAGGGAGAGAGAGAGAGCACTACACACAGATCACGGCTCGACGAGTGCAACATGCTTGGTGTTGCATGAAGCGTACCGTGGGTGGCGGGCACGCCCGTCGTCCGTCGGGCGTACCCGCTGCTCCACGGCGGTCAGGATTTTGCATTCATGTGGCGAGACCTCACGGGGATCCACCGCTCTGCGTGGTACGATTCGCGCACATGCCACCCCGCACTCCGCATCGCACGACCACGGACGTTCGCTTCGCGACATTGCGAGCCTCGGTTCTGCCCCGAGTACTCCTCACGTCGCTCATCGCATTCCTCGCGAGCAGCACCGAGTCCCCGGTGCGGGCCGCGGGTGTGCCGGGCTTCTTCGGGACGGTCACCGACTCCTCGGCGGTGTTCACCGTGCCCGCGACTGCGAAGCCCACCTATCGCGACACCGTCCTTGATGCCGTGTTCGGTACGCGTGTCACGCGCATCACCGGGGATCCCGGTACGGCACTCGGCACCGCACCCGGCGTGTGGGGCACCGACGCCCGACACGTGTATTCCAAGCAACAGCCGTGGAACGCCACCGGCACGCTCCTGACCATCGAGAACCGCGGCGGCGGCGCCACCAGCTCGCCCCTGCTGTTGGACGGCGAGACGTACGTCCCCGTGGGCACGCCGTGCAGCGGCTACGACGCCTACGACTACCGCTGGCACCCCAACCCCGAGCACGCCACCGAACAGATCAACGTGAACCGGGCCGGCACCGAACTCATGTGGTTCGATGTCACGCGCTGCCTCAAGACCCGGTCCTGGGCGCTGCCGTTCGCCGCGGACTACGGCATCGGCAGCGGCGAGGGCAACGTCTCGGCCGACGGCCGCTACGCGGTGATCTCCGACGCCTCGCGCATGGTCGTGGTCGACATGGACCCCCAGGCCCCCAACGCCCCCGCCTATCCTTACAAGCGCATCGGTCCGGTCTACACGATGCCGCCCTGCAGCCTCGAGGTTGGCGCGCCCGCCAACTGCCCCATCGGCAACATCTCGATCTCGCCATCCGGTCGCTACATCGACGTCAAATACGGCGCGGTGGGTACCAGTTGCGACACGCTGTGCGACATGCACCGCATCTTCGAGATCGACACCAACCTGGTGATCCGGCCGCACAACATGGCCGGCAGCTCGCTGCGCTGCGGTTCCTTCGCCAATCGCCCCAACGGCTGGGTGTTCCCGCTCAAACATGCCGACATGGCGCTCGACCCGTTCGACAACAACGAGGACGTCCTCGTGGGTGGCCGCGCCTGCCCGGGCTCCAGTCTGGGGCACGTGGTCAAGGTCCGGCTGCGCGACGGACGCGTGACGAGCCTCACCGACCCCCGCAACGAGACCAGCTACATGCACGGTTCCGGCCGCGCCACGGCCCGTCCGGGCTGGTTCTACGTGACCTTTGACCGTGCCTCGTCGTACATCGGCCGGCGCTTCTACAGTGAGATCGTGGCCGTCAAGCTCGACGGCAGCGGTTCCGTGCAGCGCTTCGGCCACTACCACACCACGGCCAGCAACTACCGGGCCCAGGCACACGGCGTGCCCTCCCCCGATGGCCGTCGCGTGCTGTTCGCCAGCGACTGGGCCCAGGACTGCGGCACCGGTTGCGGCAGCACCAGCGTGTTCGGGGGCTACGTGCTCGACGCGCGCGCCAGCCGCGACAGCATCCCGCCGGCCGGGGTGAAGGACCTGCGCTAGCCTCTGCAGGTCCACCGATGCGCGCGTCGCATCGTTCACGACACCAGCGCAGCGGAGCCCACGGGCGCGTCCACGAACTCCCGCATCCAGGACTCGAGCATCATGAGGTTCCAGATCTGCACGTGCCAGTTGCGCGTGCCGCGATCGTGCTCGTCGAGCATGCGCCCCACGAACTCCGGCTGGAACCAGCCGCGCGCCCGTGCGCGATCCGAGCGCAGCAGGTCGTTGGCCAGCTCGCGCAACTCGCCCTGCAACCAGCGGTCGACCGGCGCGTTGAAGCCCATCTTGCGCCGGTCCAGCACCGCGTCCGGCACCACGCCCCGCAGCGCACGCTTCAGGATGCGCTTGGTCTGGCCGTTCTGTAGCTTGAGTCGCATCGGGATGCGCGCCGCGAACTCCATGAGCGTGTGATCCAGGAACGGCGAACGCGCCTCGAGCGCATGCGTCATGGTGGCGATGTCCACCTTCACGCACAGCGTGTCGGGCAGGTAGGTCTGCACGTCGGCATCGAGTACGGCGCTCAGGAAGTCCGGCGCATCGCTGGCCCGGAACTTCTCGAACAGCAGCTCCTCGGCACTGCGCAGCCCGGTCTGGGCGCGAAACGCGGCGCTGTAGAGCCCGGCCTTCGCTTCGGGGTCGAACTGCGCCATCCACGCCGCGTTGCGCGCCTCGGGCGTGCGGGACAGCTGCGCGATGAAGCGCTTGAGCCGCCAACGCGCACTGGCCGACGTGGCGCCGTGCGGCAGCGCGTCGAGCAGCGCACGGAACGCGGGGCTGCCGAGCGCGGGGGCCAGGAAGCTCAGCCGCTGCGCGTAGTCGTTGGCCACGTAGCGGTCGTAGCCCGCGAAACTCTCGTCGCCACCGTCGCCGTTGAGCACCACGGTCACATGCTCACGGGCCAGCTGCGAGACGTACCAGGTGGGAATCGCCGACGCATCCGCGAACGGCTCATCATACTGGCGCACCAGATGGGGCAGGATGTCCACCGCACTGGGCTTGACCGTGAACTCGATGTGCCGCGCCCCGAACCGCGACGCCACTTCGCGCGCGAACACCAGCTCGTCGTAGGAGTCGTCGTCGAAGCCGATCGAGAACGTGCGCACCGGGCCGCTCGAATGCCGCGCCATGAGCGCCACCACGGCGCTGGAGTCCACGCCGCCACTCAGGAACGCGCCCAAGGGAACATCGCTGATCATGCGCAGCTTCACGCACTGTTCGAGCCGCTCGATCAGCTCGGTCTCCAGCGCCCGCTCCTCGCGCGCGGAGCGCACCGGGAACGGGTCGGCATACGACAACTTCCAGTAGCGCTGCAGCGTCAGCTCGCCGTCGCGCACCTCCAGATAGTGGCCGGGCGGCAGCTTGCGTACGCCGCGGAACGCACTCATGGGCGCGGGCACGGCTTGGTAGGTGAGGTAGTGATGGATGGCCACGGGATCGGGCTCGCGGCCCACCGCGGGATCCTGCAGCAGCGCCTTCACCTCGGAGGCGAACGCGATACCGTCGCGACCGGCGTGGTAGCACAGCGGCTTCACGCCCACGCGGTCGCGCGCGAGGAACAACCGGCGCTCGTGCACATCATAGAGTGCGAACGCGAACATGCCACGCAGCTTCTCGAGGCAGGCGATGCCGTGGCGCTCGTACAACGCTAGGATCACTTCGGTGTCGGTACGCGAGCGGAACGCCACGCCCTCGGCTTCGAGCTCGGCGCGCAGCTCCAAGAAGTTGTAGATCTCGCCGTTGAACACGATCCAGCACGCACCCGACGGGCTCACCATGGGCTGGTGCCCGGCTGCGGACAGGTCGACGATGCTCAGCCGGCGATGCCCCAACCCTACCGCGCCGTCGCACCACACGCCCGCGTCATCCGGGCCGCGATGCGCGATCGCATCGCACATCCGGCGCACCAGTTCAGGTGCCACCGCTCGTGCGGCGTCGAAGTTCATGCGGCCTGCGATTCCGCACATCGAACGACCCACCCTTCCTTCAGCACGGGCCCCAACGGCCCGTGCAGATCAGCGCACGATCGCGAAGCGTCCGGTGGCCGTGCGTTCGGCCGCCTGCAACCGGTAGAAATAGATACCCATCGTCGGCGCGCCCATTCACCGGCACCTGGTGCACGCCGGCATCGAAGTGCGCCCCGTCGAGCAGGACCCGCACTCGGCGGCCGGAGGCATCGAACAGTTCCGCCCGGACCGGGCCCGGCACGGTGGTGGCGAAGCTCAGGGTGGCATCGGCACGAACCACCGTGGGCACCACCGCCGCCCGGAACATCAAGGGCGCCAACGACTCCAGACTCCCACCGGAGGGCGGCAGGGTATCGTCGGCCGTGTCCAGCATCGGGGTCTCGCGCCGCCCGCGCGTACGCGACGAGTCCATGGCGGCGATCGCCCCCGTGGCCACGCTGTTCGGCACCACGCAGATCGAGACGTTGTCGACCAGGAACACCTCGCCGGTCACGACCGGCTGGTCGTACACCTGGAAGTCGAGCGTCGTACCCGCCGCCTGCGTGATGTGGTCGACCGTCACGAGCTGCCAGACCGGCGACAAAGGCACCGGGGCCGACAGCAGTGTCGATCCGATCTTGGTGTTGCCCAGATACTCACGGATCTGGAGTTTTGCCGAACCGAGTGAGCTCACCGAACGCACCCACGCGCTGAACCGATAGCGCGTTCCCGCGGGGCCGGCGTTACCCACCCAGTTCGGACTGTCATTGATGCCGAAGCTCGACATCGTGCCCGGACTCGTCACCTGAACGGACGAGTTGCCATCGAAGCCACCTGCGACGCGCGTGTAGGTGCTACTGGAATACGCGCTCCAACCCAGTGCGTTGCTCTCGAAGGACGGATTCCCCACGAGGTTGGCCGACGGCAGGGCAGCCGCCACGGTCACGGGCAGCGCCACGGTGCTCACCGCACCGAATGCATCGGTCACGGTGACGAGTGCTGTCCACTGGCCCGTGCCATAGAGATGTGTGGTGAGCGGCGACCCTTGGGGGCCAGCGCTCGTGCCGTCGCCGAAGTCGAAGCGATACGACAGGATCGTGCCGTCGGGATCCACCGAACCCGTGGCATCGAGTGTGGTCCCGAGTGGGGCATTGCCCGTGCGCGGCGTGATGCTGAACGAGGCAAGGGGCGCCAGGTTCGGCCGCGTGATCTGGAGCACCGTGCTCGCGCTGCCCGACATGGCATTCGTGGCCGTGAACACGATCGTGAAGCTGCCGGTATCTCCCACTGCAGGCGTCCAGGTGAGCGTGCCCGAGCGGCGATCCGGTGCCGGCGTGAAGACGGCGTTGTGTCCCGGCGGCAACACCGAGAGGTCGGCCGTGAGTTGGGTGATGGCGTCGCCGTCGATATCAGCCGCCAGCACGCCGATCCCCAGCGGCGCCCCGGCCGGCCGATCGACACTCACCGGCGCACTCACGCTGGGCGCCCGGTCGGTGTTCGCGATGTGCAGCACGGTGGACGTGGTCTCGGCCAGGGCATTGCTCGCGATCCACCGCACGGTCCAGTCGCCAGCGTCGGCATATCCCGGCACCCACTCCAGTAGGCCGGTGCGGTTGCCCGGGCCCGGCGTGAACACGGCGGTGTGTCCCGGGGGCAGGCCGGACAAGTCCGCGGTGAGCGTCAACACGACCTGGCTGTCGGGATCCACCGCCGTGATGCCCACGCTCAGGAGCGCGGCTTCCGCGCCCGCGACCTCGGCGGGCCGCGTGACGATGGGAGCGCGGTCATTGCTGAACACCACGATCGACGTGCGTGCCGTACCGGTGAGCGCGTTCGTGGCCGTGAACGTCACGTGATAGAAGCCCGAGTCCGCGAACGACGGTGACCACGAGAACTGGGCGGTACGATTGTCGAGACCCGGGGTGAACACCGCGTCATTCACCAGCGGCAACTCGGACAAGTCGGCGTTCAGGCTGACGATGGCATCGCTGTCGGGGTCCGCGATCGTGAAGCCGAACGTGAGCAGGCCGCTCTCGGTGACCGCAGCGGACGCGGGCGCTCCCACCACCGGCGCACGATCGACGTTGGCGACCGTCACCGGCACGTCGAGTGTGGTGGCGAGCGTGTTGGCCCCCTGGAAGCGCACGATGTAAGCGCCCGAATCGGTGTGAGCGGGCCGCCACTGGAACGTGCCCGAAGCGAGCCCGGGCCCCGGCGCGAAGCTGGGGCTCGAACCCGGGGGGGCCGGCAGCACGATCGCACTCAGCGCGGTGAGCGCCTGGCCATCGGGGTCGGTCGCCGTGAGTGTGAGCGTGAGCAGGCTGTCCTCGGCCATCGTGACGGCGGCAACCGACGGCGTCAGACTCGGCGCCCGGTCATGGTCGAGCACACGGATCGTCGTCGAGGCAGCCCCCGCAAGGGAGTTGCTCGCCGAGAACGTGACCGTGTAGGTGCCCGAATCCGCCGGCGTCGGGTGCCACGTGAGCACGCCCGAGGCGAAATCCGGAGCGGGAGTGAACACGGCATCGCTGCCCTGCGGCAGCCGTGACAGGTCCGCGCTCAGGAACAGGACCGCGTCGCCGTCCGCGTCACTCGCGGTCACCGGAACCGTGAGCACGCTGTCCTCGCGCCCCACGACGATCGCCGGCGCGGTCACGACCGGGGCCTGGTCGGGCGTGGGCGTCCCGATGACGAACGAATCGATGATCGTGTCGAGGGTACAGGTGAGGTCGTCCGCGCCGGCGCCAGTCGTGGCGCCCGCCGGGCCGCACAGCAGCGCCCCCTCGATGCCGCCCGACGTGAAGCGCAGACGCAGCGGCCCACGGTGGAACGTGCGGAACGCCGACCACGACGGCGGCGGACAGCCACCCGCCCAGTCGCAGTCGCCCACCGTGTCGGTCTCGAGCGGACTGCCCCCCGTGCCCACGGTCAGATGCACGACGCCGGACTGCGGCGTACTGCGCTCGTAGTTATGACTGTGCCCGTTCAAGTTGAGCACGTACTTGGAGTGCGTGAGCCCGAGTTCGTCCAGGTATCCCTGCAACCGGGTCTCGCCGGCGTGGTGGCCGCTCGAGTAGGCCGGGCGGTGCCCGAACGTCACGATGTGCGTGATCACCGGATCGGTCTGCGCGGAGTCCATGATGGCTCTCGCTCGCGGGAACCAGTCATCGAGTGCGTTCGAGAACGGTTCGGGATAGGCGATGAATCGCACGTTGCCGTAGTCGAACCAGTACCAGTCCTCGCCCCCGTCGTTCGGTGGCGGGATGTCGGGTGTCACGCGCGGGTTCGGGAAGTCGAACCGGCCTTTGTAGTTGCGCAGGTCGTCGGTGACGCTCTCCCACTCGTGGTTGCCCCAGACGGGCATGTAGGCGGCGTCCTGCGACCACACCATCATGTCGTTGAAGTGGTGGTCGACCATGGCGATGCCGCTCTCGTTGCCGTACGTGAGGTCGCCCAACGCCAGCACGAACGCCGGCGTCTGCGCGGCGATCTGCGCCTGCACGCCTGCGACCGGCGGATAATCCGCCGCAGCGCCGATGTCGCCCTCGGCCATGATCGTGAAGCCAGAAGAGCCCCGCGGCGGCGGCGTGCGGAACGTGTGGTCCGGACCATTGCCGATAGCGTAGTGATAGACCGTGTTCTCCAGGAGCCCCGTGAGGCGAGCCTCCCAGAACGGACCGGGCGACGACCACGGCAACGGGCTCGGCGTCACCGCGGTGACGGTCTGGTCGTACTCCGTGGTGAGCCCGTAGCGGATCGTGTTCACCGGGCCGCGCCAATCGAACGTCACCGAGTTCTGGCCCGTGATGGTCCAGTGGATCTCGTCGGCCGCCACACTGGTATCGGCCGGCAGCACCGTCACGACACGCGTGTCCGGTGAGGGGTCCGCCAGGTCCAGGCCATCGCGGACGAGTAGTGACACGGTGTACGTGCCCGCGAGCGAGAACACCACCGGGCCGGGATTCTGCAGCGTGGATGCCGGCGCGCCGCCACCGAAGCTCCACTCATAGCGGATCGGCAACTGGTTGTCGGGGTCGCTCGCCGTGCTCGTGAACAGCACGCTCTGGCCAGCCGAGACCGTGGTGTTGGCCGCGGGCGCGGTGATGATGCCGTTCGGCGGCTGGTTGCTGCTCGTGGCGGTGACGCCGGCCGTGGCCGTGGCCGTGCCACCGTCGCTGTCCGTGACCGTCACCGTGACCGTACTCGATCCGCTCGCAAACGTGTGTGAGGTGACCGCGTTCGGTTGTGCGGCCAACTGCGTGCCGTCGCCGAAGTCGAAGGCATACGACACGATGGTGCCGTCGTTGTCGTGTGAGCCGCTGGCATCGACGTTCACCACGAGCGGCGCGGGTCCCAGATTCGGCGTGAGCGTGAGGGCGGCGACCGGCGGCTGGTTGGGGCCGAGTACCGTGACCGTGACGGGCGTGGCGAGCGCGGTGGTGGCCCCGCGGTCGTCCCTCACCGTGACGCTCGCGAGCCACGTGCCCGTTCCGTAGTTGTGCACGGCCGACGAGCCCGCCTGCGGACCGATCACCGTGCCGTCACCGAAGTCGAACGTGTATGCCACGATGCTGCCATCCAGATCGGTGCTGCCAGCCGCGATCGCCGTCACATTGAGCGGAGCGCGTCCGGTGGCCGGTGTCATGTTGAGCACGGCGAGCGGCGCACGGTTCGAGAACACGGTGGCCGCAGCGACCGCGGACAAACCCTGCGCGTCGACCACGGTGACCGTGGCGGTCCAGTTGCCAGCCGCATAGGTGTGACTCGCCAGGGGAGAAGCCTGGGGTCCGGCGGTCGTGCCGTCACCAAAATCGAAGAGGTACGAAACGATCGCACCCTCGGGGTCCGTGGAGGCCGCGGCGCTCAGCGACACACTCACCGGAGCGGTGCCTGCAGCCGGCGTGGCCGCGAGCGCCGCGACGGGCGGCAACCCGGCAGGCTGGTATTCGAGCGCGCCACGATCGGCAAAGGAGATGCTGCCGAGGCCGGCGTTCGGGACCGCGAGGTCGTCCACGCGCGGGTGGCCCTCGGCGTCCGTGAGCGGCCAGTCCGGCTCGCGGCTGTCCGCATTGTCGATTGCCGGCGACGTGGGCTGCAGATGGAAGTTCGCGGCTGCCGGGTCGACGAAGCGCGGATCCGACTCCAGGGTGCGCGTGTCATGGCCCGTGGCGGCCGAGAATGCCGCTACCGAAGGATGGATGGTCGAGATGTACTTCACCGACGGCTGGCCATTGGAGTTCCAGAAGACGTTGTCGTTGGAAACCAGACCGGAAGCCGAGGAGGCGTCGACCCACAGGTTGAACTCGGAGGTCGTGAGTCCGTTGTCCACCGCGATGCAATTGCTCAGCCGGGTCTGCGGAGCGGTGCCCTCGATCGAGAAGCCGTCCTTGAAGTTGCCATAGGCCACGTCTCCCAGATGGATGGTGCCCGATGAGCGGAGGTGGTCGAACCCATGGTCCCCATTCGCCCAGCTCAGGTTGTGGATCGAGACGTTCTCGTTCGCGCCCGTCTGGAAGTGCTCGCCGGTATCCTGATTGTGGTGCCAGCGATTGTTGCGGAGCGTGTTCCGAGGCGAGCTGTAGAGGTGGACCCCGTTCGCGGCGCGCGTCCCCGGCAGTGCATTGCGGGCGGCCTCGTTGTCCTCGATCATGCACTGCGTCGAGTTGGCGGTGAGCATGATGCCATGGTGATTGTGGTCGTTGAACACGCTCGAGGCGATACGCACGCGCTCGCAGTCACTGACGTAGATGCCGTACTTGTTCGAGAACGTCACGGTATTGCCCACGAACGTGACATCGTCCGACTGGGACGCCAGCTGCACCGTCCGGTCCTCCGTGCGGGTGAACGTCATCCCCTCCACGGTGATCCACGACCGGCCATTCATGACGAGGGCATTGTTGCGGCGCCCGACCGCGCAAGCGTGCGTTCCCGGGTTGCCTCCACCAGCGTTCACGTACAGCCCGGTGCCTGCCACGTAGCGAAACGTGCGCGCGGGCAGCGAGGCCGGCGATGCCGTGGACACCGTGAGCCGCTGCCCATCGGCGAACACCTGCTTCGGCGCCCAGGTGACCGTGCTGGCCTTCCACACATCGCCCGACAGCAACGTCCACTTGGCGGGATCGGAGAAGTTGTCCGCCCCATCGACCACCACGCCGGGCGCGGTCGCGCGCAGCACGAGCGGCAGAACGGAACTGCCCGACACCGGGATCGTGACGGTCTCGCGGTAGACGGAGGGCTTGATGAGCAGCGTGGTGCCCGCGGCCGCGCGCGCGCTGAGCGCGGCGCTGATCGTGCTGTACGGCTGCAGCTCGGTGCCTGGGCCAGCCGGCGAGGCATTGGGGCTCGCCGCATCGACGTACCAGG
>JBEBGT010000465.1:0-3407 GCA_040081365.1 Candidatus Eiseniibacteriota bacterium
GGTCGACGATGGCGCGGTTCCAGCCACGGCTGTGGTTGATCACGATCTTCATCTCGCCGTTCGGCACGTGCAGCTCGCGGCCGTGGAAGTCGCGCAGCCGCGTGCTGCGCAGCGTCACGGCCTCCACGGTGGCGGCGGTGCCGTTCACCTCGATGGTGTCGCCCACCACGAACTGGTCCTCGATGAAGATGAACGTGCCGGCGATGATGTCGCGCACCAGGAACTGGGCGCCGAAGCCGAGTGCGGCGCCCAGGATGCTGGCGCCCACGAGCAGCGGCTTCACGTCCCAGCCGAGCACGTCCAGGGCGTGCACGAACGCCCACGCGGTCACGATCACGGTGACCGAGTTGCGCAGCAGCTGGCCGATGGTGCGCGCGCGCATGGCTCCATGACCGGTGTCGCGGGCGGCGCGCACCAGCCACTGCTCGCCGCGCTTCACGAGCAGGAACAACACGCGCTGGGCGAGCCAGGCGGCGAGCATGGTGAGCAGCAGCCGCGCCAGCAACACGCCCAGACGTTCGGGGTCGGGCGTGAGCCACGGCGGCAGCTGCCACACCTTGCGGGCGGGAGCGGCGAGCAGGAACGCGATCATGCCAAGGGCCTCGGGAGCAGGCTGCAGGTGGCGCGCGGTCGGGCCGTGCGCCACCGCAGGCGCGTCAGACCAATGCCTCCACGGTCTTCCGGTCGAGCCGCTTCACGAGCGCGACCAGCAACTTGACCGTGGCCTCGTAGTCGCGCCGGTCGATGATGCTGACGTGACTGTGGATGTAGCGCGCCGCCACGCCCATCGACAGGCTGGGCACGCCTTCACCGCTCAGGTGGATGCGGCCGGCGTCGGTGCCGCCACGTTCCACGGCTTCGAACTGCAGCGGGATCTTGTTCGCTTCGGCCGTGTCGATGACCAGGTCGCGCAGACGGCGGTTCGGGATGCTGCTGGCGTCGTAGATCACCACCAGCGGGCCGCCGCCCAGCTTCTCGTCGCCCTCGGTGCCCGGCGTGTCGTGCGCGATGCCCACATCGAGTGCGATGCCGACATCGGGGCGCACCTTGCTCGACGACGTCTTGGCGCCGCGCAGGCCGACTTCTTCTTGCACGGTGGCCACGGCGTAAAGGATGTTCGGGTGCTTCTGCCCCACCAGCCGGCGCGCCGTCTCGGCGGCCAAGGCGCAACCGATGCGGTTGTCCCAGGCCTTGGCGAGCAGCAGGTTCGGGTTCGCCATCACGGCGAACGCCGAGTCGGGCACGATCGGGTCGCCGGGCCGGATGTCGAGCTTCTTCTTCACGTCCCAGTCGGTGGTCGCGCCGACGTCGATGTACATGTCCTTGATCTCGAGGACCTTCTTGCGATCCTCGTCGCGCAACTCGTGCGGCGGCTTGCTGCCCACCACGCCGAGCACGTCGCCTTTGCGCGTCTTGATGATCAACCGCTGCCCCAGCACCACGTGGCCCCACCAGCCGCCCAGCGGCAGGAACTTGATGAAGCCCTCCTTCGTGATGCCGCGCACGAGGAAGCCGACTTCATCCAGGTGGCCGGCGAGCATGACCTTGGGGCCCTTGGGATCGCCCACCTTCTCGCAGATGAAGCTGCCGAGCCGGTCCTTGCTGAACGTGCCCACGCCCTTCATCTGCTTTTGCATGATCTTGTGGACGTCGTCCTCGAAGCCGGGAACGCCGTGTGCGTCGACAAGTTCCTTCAGGAATTCCAGCGTGCGGTCCATGGGGTCTCCGGTGGGGTCTCCGGTGTGCGCAGCGGTCAGTGGCCGGATGGGCTCAATGGGCGCGGGCGTGTGCGCGCGCCTGGTCGTTCTTCGCATCCGCACGCGCCATGTCGACGATGCGTCCGACGAGCTGATCGTACGTGATGCCCTTGGCCGCGGCGGCCATGGGCACCAGGCTGGTGGGCGTCATGCCGGGCACGGTGTTGACCTCGAGGATGTACGGCTCGTCCTCCTCGGACAACCGCACGTCCACGCGCACCACGCCGCGGCAGCCGAGCACGGCCGCGCATTCCACGGCCAGCTCGCGCACGTGCCGGCCCAGCTCCTTGTCGAGCGGTGCCGGGCAGGTGTACTCGGTCTTGCCCTTCGTGTACTTGGACTCGTAGTCGTAGAAGCCGCTCTTGGGCGCGATCTCCACGATCGGGTAGGCCTCCTCGCCCACCACGGCCACCGTGAGCTCGCGGCCGTCGATGTACTGCTCCACCAGGATCTGCGAGTCGTGCTTGCCGGCCTTCTCGAGCGCCGCATCGAGTTCCGACGGGTGCTTCACGATCGTGAGCCCCACCGTGCTGCCCTCGGAGTTGGGTTTCACCACGAGCGGGTAGCCACCCAGCAAGCTGGTGTCGATGCTGCGGCCCTGCACGCCGGGCTCGAGCACCACCCAGTGCGGCGTGGGAATGGCCTCGCGCTCGAACACGCGCTTGCTCATGGCCTTATCCATGGCGATCGCGCTCGCGAGCACGCCCGAGCCGGTGTAGGTCTTGCCGGCCAGTTCGAGCGCGGCCTGGATCATGCCGTCCTCGCCATACGTGCCGTGCAGTGCGATGAACACGACGTCGGCGGCCTGCACCGGTGCCGACTGCACGGCGGTGAGCATGGCCGAGACCGGCAGCTTGAGCACGGCCTCGCGCTTGGGCGCGCTGGCCTCTTCCTTGCCCGCGGCGAGCACGGCACCATCGGCGGCGTCCACCGATGTCACATCGTGGCCCAGATTGCGCAACGCCTGCGCGACCCCCTGCCCCGTGCGCAACGAGATCTCACGCTCGCTCGAGCGCCCTCCCATGAGCACCGCGACCTTCATGGTCCACTCCTTCCCTGTGGTGGTGTGTCGTGGCGTGTCTTGCATGCGGCCGCAGTCGGTTGCGACGTTGCTGAGCGTCAGGGCTCGGCGTTCGCGCCGGCACGTTCGAGCCGGGTCACACAGCGCTCGCGGCCGAGCAGTTCCGCGATCAGCGGCAGCTCGGGCCCGTGCGTGCGCCCGGTGAGCGCGGCGCGGATCGGCTGGAACAAGTCGCGCCCCTTCACGCCCAGCGTCTCGCCAAGTGTCCGGACCGCGGATTTAACCCCTTCCGCGCGCCAGTCCGCAAGCTCGGCGAACGCGGCAGCCGCGGCCGCACAGACCGACGCGGCCTTGGGGCCCGCCAGCGCTGCCTGCGCGTCGGGCTCGGGCAGCGGGGGTTCATCCACGAACGGCGCCAGTTCGCGCGCCAGGTCGGCGAGCGTGGCGAGGTTGCCGCGCAGGGCCTCGAGCACGCGCAGCCGCATTTCGGGCGGCCAGGCGCGCACCGCCTCGGGCAGGAACGCGGGCGCGTCGGCGCCGGCGCGCAGAGCCCACGCCTCGAGCGTGGGTCCGTCGGCATGGTGCAGCCAGTGCGCGTTCATCCAGGCGAGCTTGGCCGGATCGAACAC
>JBEBGT010000466.1:0-3398 GCA_040081365.1 Candidatus Eiseniibacteriota bacterium
GGCGTGGGATGTCTACGAGCGGCAGCGGCGACAGGTTGCGGGCTAAGGCCGGGACGCGTTCGGGCCGGCCGGCCGCGATCCGTCGTCGGTGCTGGCGGGACTTGCGACCCGCCCGCTAGGATGCCGCCATGGCCCACTGCCCCCACTGCTCGACCCCCGTGCCGTCCGAGGCGCGCTTCTGCCCGGGCTGCGGCGCCATCCAGAGCTCCGTGTCGCAGATGCCGACGGCCGTGGCCCCGCCCACGCCGTCCGGAGCGAGCACGCCCTCGTCGGGCTCGGGGGGCGCACGGTCGCGCCCGGGCACACCGCTCACGGGCACGATCGGGCGGCTCGAGTCGTCCGCCAACTTCGCGAGCGCCGCGTTCCAGCCGGGCCAGTTGCTCGCCGGGCGTTACCGCGTCATCGGGCTCCTGGGCCGCGGCGGCATGGGCGATGTGTACCGCGCCGACGACATCGAGCTGTCGCAGGCGGTATCGCTCAAGTTCCTGGGCGCCACGTTCGCGGGTCGGCCCGACATGCTGGAGCGGTTCCGAGGCGAGGTGCGCAACGCGCGCCAGGTGTCGCACCCCAACATCTGCCGCGTGTACGACATCGGCGAGGTCGACGGGCAGGTGTTCCTGTCCATGGAGTACGTCGATGGCGAGGACCTGTCGACGTTGCTCAAGCGCATCGGCCGTCTGCCGCGCGGCAAGGCCGAGGAAGTCGCGCGCCAGTTGTGCGCCGGCATCGCGGCGGCGCACGATCGCGGTGTCATCCATCGGGACCTGAAGCCCTCGAACGTCATGATCGACGGCGAGGGCCGCGTGCGCATCACCGACTTCGGGCTCGCCGTGCAGACCGCCGACGGCATCATGGGCGAGGTCGTGGGCACGCCCGCGTACATGGCGCCCGAGCAGTTCGAGGGCAAGCCCGCCACCGCGCAGACCGACCTCTACGCGCTCGGGCTCATCCTGTACGAGATCTACACCGGCCGCCGGCCGCTCGAGGCCACCACGTGGGACGGCTGGAAGTCGCAGCACTCGCAGGTGGAGCCACGCTCGCCCGAGGAGATCGAGCGCGACGTCGAGGAGCCGGTGGCGCGCGCGATCCTGCGCTGCCTCGAGAAGGACCCGGGCAAGCGTCCGCGTTCGGCGCTGCAACTGGCGGCCTCGTTGCCGGGCGGCGATCCGATCGCGGCCGCGCTCGCAGCGGGCGAGATGCCGTCGCCCCAGATGGTGGCGGCCTCGGGCGGTCATGGCGCGACCTCGTCGCGCACCGGTTTCTTGCTGTTGGGCGCGTTCCTCGTGATGCTGGCGGGCTACCTCGCCATCGCGCCCGCGGCCACGGACATGGGGCTCGCGCCGTTCACACGCGGCCACGACGCACTGCTCGTGCAGGCGCGCGACATCGTCCACAAGCTCGGCTACACCGAGGCGCCCCGCGATCAGGCGACCTGGTTCGAACGCGACTACGATCCCATGGTGTGGCGCGCCCAGCGCGAGAGCTCCACGCACTGGCGTCACGACTACGCGGCGCACGGCACGCCGCTGCGGTTCTGGTATCGCAGCAGTCCGGCACCGCTGCAGCCGCTGGGGGGCGCACGCGTCAACGCCGAGGACCCGATCCCGATCGCCGAGGGCATGGTCACGGCGCGGCTCGATGCCGAGGGCCGGCTGCGCAACTTCGTGGCCGTGCCGGGGCGTGTCGACACGCTGCCACCCTCCACCGCGGCCACGCATCTCGCCGACCTGTTCGCGTTTGCCGAGCTCGATACCGCCCGCTTCCGCGAGGTCCCGCCGCGCTGGCGGCCGCTATTGCCTTTCGACCTGCGGCGCGAATGGGAGGGCGAACGCGCGGACCAGCCCGGCGTCCCGCTGCGTGTGACCGCTGCGTGGTGGCGCGGCAAGCCGGTGACGTTCGGGGTGCGAGGGCCGTGGGACGAGCCGGCCGCGCTGCAGACCGTGCGACGGGCGAACCCGATCAGTGGCGTGACCCGCGGGTTGATCGTGTTCGCGCTCACGGTGCTGTGCATCGCCAGTGGGACGGCGCGCTTGAAGACGGGCAAGAGCGATTGGCGCGGCGGCCTGCGGTTCGTGAACGTGATCATGATCCTGTCCATGGCCAACTGGATCTTCGGTGCGCATCACTCGTTCGTGCCCGGGGCCGAGTTCGGCTCGGCCATGCGGGCGTTCGGGCAGGGGCTGGTCTCCGGCTTCATCATGTTCTTCCTCTACCTGGTCATCGAACCCGAGATCCGCCGCCGCACGCCCGAGCTGCTCATCGGCTGGGCGCGCTTGCTCCAGGGCCGCTGGACCGACCCGCGCGTCGGCCACGATGTGCTCGTGGGCTGTGTGGTCGGGGCGGCATCCTCATGCGGGCTGGCGCTCGTGAACGCCATCCCGACGTGGCTACCGTTCCAGGGCCAGACGCCGGTTCCGCCCAACACCGATGTGATCACGGGCGGCGCGCTGCTGTTCGCCCAGTTCACGGCGATCCCGCTGAACGTGGTGGGCACGTCGTTCGCGCTGTTCGGCGTGTGGTTCATGCTGTGGCTGGGCACAAGGCGCATGTTGCTCTCGGCCATCGCGTTCGCCGTGGTCATGACGCTGCTCGCGCTCGGCGCGGAGAACCCCACGCTCGAAGTGCCCGGTGCGATCCTCGACGGCATCCTGATCGCGTATGTCATCTCCCGGCACGGGTTGCTCTCGCTACTGGCCGTGTGGACCACCCGGCTCCTCATGCAGGGGATCCCGGCGCCGTTCACGCCCACGTCGCCGTTCGCGTTCTCGGCGTTCGTGGCGATCGTCGTGCCGGTGGTACTTGCGGTGATGGCGTTCCGGGTCGGTGCCGCGGGCGGCTCCGCCCGGGCGGGCGCGGGCACGGACTGACGCCTCTCCGCGCCGAACGTCCTTCGTTCGCGGTGCCACGCCGCGCCCGATAGCATGACGCCCCATGTCCCCGTTCGTGCTGGCGCTCGTGCTGTCGTCCGCGGTGGTGCATGCCACCTGGAACCTGTGGACCAAGCAGTTGGGGCCGCAGGTGCGCAGTGCCTCGCTGCTGTGGCTGCTCACCGCCATCTCGTCGGTGTTCTATGCGCCGTTCGTGTGGCTGCTCCTGCGCTCGAGCGGCTGGCGGCCCGACGCGCCGGGGCTGGGGCTCATCGTGGGCAGCGGCGCCATTCACGTGGGCTACTTCGTGCTGCTGCTGCGCGGCTACCGCGTGGGCGACCTGAGCGTGGTCTACCCGCTCGCGCGCGGCACGGGGCCGCTGCTCGCCACCGCGGGCGCCGTGCTGCTGATGGGCGAGCACCCCAGCCTGCTGTCGGTGAGCGGCGCGCTCCTGATCGCACTGGGCGTGCTCGTGGTGACCGCCGGTGGCGCGCGCGCCGGCGAGCCCCGGCGGCTGGCGGCCGGCGTGGG
>JBEBGT010000467.1:0-3387 GCA_040081365.1 Candidatus Eiseniibacteriota bacterium
GCTCGAACTGCTGGTGAAGTCGCTGCGTAGCAAGAAGTGCGCTGAGAGCTCGAAGCCGCGAGCGCCGCGCAAGGGTGAGGAGTCACGCGAGCCACGCGCCCGCGCCAACGGCCGCTACGTGCCGCGCGCGGTGGTGCGCGAAGTCGTCGCACGCGACGGCGGCCAGTGCACGTTCGAGGGTCCCGACGGCCGCCGGTGTACGGCGCGCTCCGGGCTTCAGCTCGACCATGTCATTCCGTTCGCGAAGGGCGGCACCACCACGGCCGAAAACCTGCGCCAGCTCTGCGGCCCGCACAACCAGCACGAGGCCGAGCGTGTGTTCGGCGCCGAGCACGTGCGTTCGCAGCGCGAAGCCCGCCGCGCCCGCACCGAACGCGAGCGGCGCGCGCGAGCCGAGGCACGCGCTGCGAGTGAGCCCAGAGAAGCTACCCTTGTCCCCCGCACGCGTCTTTCGCCATGACGCAGCGAGCGAAGCGATGCGGCCTCGCGCGAACCACCCCGCACACCAGCAAGGGTGCGGGGGTCGCCGTCGTTCGCGCAAGGCTCGACCCACTGCGCCAGCCGCACGCACGAACGGACGACCCAACCGTCACGACGATGAAGCACGACCCCGCGCCGCCAGCGACTAGAACGAGTCCCGCACGCTCTCGAGCGTCGGCACGCGGCCGTCCGCCACGCGCTCCAGCGCTTCCGCGTACAGCCGGTCGTAACCGTCGGCCGCCACACGCCAGCTCGAGTCGCGGGCCATGCCGTTGTGCTGCACGTGGTGCCATTGCTCGTGCTCGCCATGCACCGCGAGCGCACGCCGCAGCGCCATCACCATCTCGTCGCCCGAGTAGCCCTCGAACACGAAGCCGTTGCCTTCCTGTGTGATCGGGTCGTACTCGCGCACCGTGTCGGCCAGGCCGCCGGTCGCGCGTACCACCGGCACCGTGCCGTAGCGCAGGCTGTAGAGCTGGTTCAGGCCGCACGGTTCGTAGCGCGACGGCATGAGGAACAGGTCGCTGCCCGCCTCGATGCGGTGCGCCAGCGCCTCGTCGTGGCTCGTGCCGAACCACCACTGCCACGGCCGCTCGTCGGCCAGGCGGCGGAAGAACTCCATGTAGCGCGGCGAACCGAGCCCCAGGATCACGAAGCGCGCCGGCAGGTCGCAGAGCGCGTGTTCCGCCGCCTCGAACAGGTCGAAGCCCTTCTGTTCCACCAGCCGCGACACCACGCCGATGAGCGGCCAGTCCGGTTCCAGCGGGAACCCACAGGCCAGCGCGAGCGCGTGCCGGCAGGCGCGTTTGCCGTCGAGCTGTTCGCGACTGAAGTGGGCCGGCAGCCAGCGATCGGCCGCGGGGTCCCACTCGCGGTCGTCGATGCCGTTCAGGATGCCGCGCACGTCGCCCGTGCGGCGGCGCAGCACGCCTTCCAGGCCGAACCCGAACTCGCCGCTGGTCTGGATCTCGCGCGCATACGTCGGGCTCACCGTGGACACCAGATCCGCGAACAGGATGCCGACCTTCATGAAGTTCACGCGGCCGTGGTACTCGAACGGGCTGTGTGGATAGAACGCACTGCGTGGGAAGCCCGCCAGGCCCAGCACCCACGAATCGACGATGCCCTGGTAGCCCAGGTTGTGGATCGTGAACACCGTCGCGGTACCCGCGAAGGCGTTGTCGTCGGCGTCGTGCGTGCGCACGAAGCACGGCGCCCATGCGGCCTGCTGGTCGTGCGCGTGCACGATGTCGAACGCCTCGCCGAAACCCTTCACGGCCTCCAGCGCGGCGCGCGTGAAGAACAGGAAGCGCTCGGCGTTGTCGGGGTAGCCCTCGCGCGTCGACGGATCGTCGTAGATACCGGGCCGCGCGAAGAAGCGCCGGTCGCCCGCGTGATCCACCAGCAGCACGCTCGGCTGGCCCTCGGGCCCCTCGGCCATGGTGAACTTGGCCGGCTCGTGCCCCATCCCCCACGGCACGCGTGTGCCCGACAGGTCCGTGAGCTTCCAGCCCGGCGGCAGGTGCAGGTCGCGATAGTGCGGAATCGCCACGATGACGCGATGCCCGCGCCGGATCTGCTCGGCGGCGAGCGCGGCGACCACGTCGCCGAGCCCGCCCACCTTGGCGAACGGCGCCATCTCGCTCGCGAGATGGACGATCGAATGCGATGCGATCATGCCGTTCGTGTCGTCAGGCGCGCGCGGCGACATCGCGCAGGTAGCGGGCGGCGTCCTCGGGCGGAGTCGGGTTGATGTAGAAGCCCGAGCCGATCTCGAAGCCGGCCACGCGCGTGAGCTTGGGCATGATCTCGATGTGCCAGTGATAATACGGGTTCTCGGGCTCACCCAACGGCGCGGTGTGCAGCAGCAGGTTGTAGGGCGGCGAATCGAGCGCGGCATTCAGCCGCATCAAGGTGTCCTTCAGGATCCCGGCCAGCTCGAGCAGCTCCCCCGCGTCCTCGATGGTGTGATACGCGGCGCGGCGCGCGATCGGCAGGATCCAGGTCTCGAACGGGAACCGGGGCGCGAAGGGCGACAGCGCGATGAAGCGCCCCGTGCGCGCGACCACGCGCCGGCCCTGCGCCTCACCGGTCTCCTGGTCGATGATGTCCGAGAACACCGGGCGTTCCTTGAGCTCGAAATAGCGCCGGGCGCCGTCGAGTTCCTCCTGCACCATGCGTGGCACGATCGGTGTGGCGATGATCTGGCTGTGCGAATGTTCCAGGGAAGCGCCCGCACTCGCGCCGTGGTTCTTGAACACCAGCGCGTAGCGCAGCCGGTTGTCCTTCTTGAGGTCGCGCATGCGCTCGCGCCAGGCGATCAGCACCTGCTGGATCTGCTCGGGCGGCAGGTCCGCGAACTGCACGGCCGGGTCGGGCGTCTCGATGACCACCTCGTGGGCCCCGACGCCGTTCATCTTGTCGTACAACCCCTCGCCGCGCCGGTCGAGCGAGCCCTCGATCTCGAGCGCCGGGAACTTGTTCGGCACCACGCGCACGCTCCAGCCCGGGGTGTCCTTGCCCCGGCCATCCGGCCGCACCGCGTACACCTCGGGCGGTGTCATATCCTCGCGCCCTTCGGCAAACGGTGAGAATCCGCCCGCATTGCCGCCGGGCTCCGGCGTGAAGTGCCCGGGGCGGCGGCTGCGCTCGGTGGAGATGATCACCCAGCGGCCGACGACGGGGTCCTTGCGCAGTTCGGGCATCGCGTTCCTTCGAGCTTGAGGGGGGGGGAGCCGGGACAGCCTCTGCAAACCGGGTGAGTCTAGGAACGCCCCTCCCGGGGGGTCAAGCGAGCGCGGCCGGCGCCGGGAATTCGCGCCGCTCGAGCGCCGTGGCGGCCTGCAGCGCGCGCAGGGCGGCCTCGGCCGCCGGGGTGAGCGTGCGCTGACGGCGGCTGGTCGCGAT
>JBEBGT010000468.1:0-3386 GCA_040081365.1 Candidatus Eiseniibacteriota bacterium
CGACCACACCACTCGTGACCGACGCGGCCGTGCCGGCACCCGCCGGCGACGGCAAGCTGCTGGTGAGCGTGACGCCTTACGGCAACTTCATCGTCGACGGCCAGCCCAGGTCGCAGAACACCAAGTCGTGGAGCGGAGCGCTGGCTCCGGGGGTGCACAAGGTGCGCGTCGAGCACCCGACGCTGGGTGCCAAGGACTGGGACATCGAGCTGGCCGCGGGCGAGAGCAAGGAACTCGAGTACGATTTCCTCGCGGCGGGCACGGGCAGCATCAGCGTGGCCTCCGAGGGTGGCTGGGCCGAGATCTACCTGGATGGCGACAAGACCGGGCACACCACGCCGTTCGTGCTGACCGGCGTGCTGCCCGGCAAGCACGAAGTCTCGGTCGTACGGGAGGGCTTCTCGGTCGCCGGCGGCGCCAACACCGTCAATGTGAAGGCCGGCCAGCAGGTGAGTGTGTCCTTCAAGGTGAAGCAGAAGAAGTAGGCTCTCTCCGGGCGTCGCGCACGGTTCGCGTGGCGCTCCCTACGCACAAGCAAGGAGGCTCTGATGCGATCCCTGGTGTGGAAGCTCATGCTCGCCGCACTGACGCTCGCGCTCGTCGCGCTCCCGGTGCTGCTGCCCGGCGCGGCCCGCGCGGCTGCGCCAGCCGTCACCGAGGCGCAGGCGTTGTACGACGGCGCCAAGTTCACGGACGCGATCACGCTGCTGCGCTCGGCACTGTCCGGCGGGCAGTTGGCCGGTGCCGACGCCATCGCCGCCCGAGGCCTGCTCGCGCGCTGCCTGGTCAAATCCGGCAAGCGCATCGAGGCCAAGCAGGCCTTCAAGTTCATCCTGCGCCAGCAGTCCGGGTGGCGTCTCGACGAGACCACCGCGGGACCGGACGAGCAGGAGGTCTTCCAACTCGCACAGAAGGAGATCACGGCCGAGCAGATCGAGTCGGGACACCGCATCCCGGCGAGCCTGTCGTTCTCGTATGGCCGCGGCGCGGGCGAGAACAAGGACATGGCCGAGATCGCGGTGGCTGGTGGTGGCTCGAAGGAGTACGACTCCAAGCCGCAGCTCGGTGGCGCGGTCCGGTTCCCGATCGCCCAGCGCTTCTCGCTCGAGCTCGAGATGCAGCGCCTACGCGCCACGAACCAGGACGCGAACGTGCCTCCGAACGAGGCCCGTTACGAAGTCACCGCGTATCCGCTGTCGCTGAGCCTGATCCATTCCACGTACTCGACGCGATTCGTGCGCTTGAACCTGTTCGCCGGCGGCGGGCTGCTGTCGTCCGCGATCTCGGCCATCGAGTTCGGCAATCTCGGCGGCGCCGCGCTCACGGTCTCGGGCCAGAAGAACGGCAGCTACTTCCACGGCGGCCTCGAGACGGAGATCCTCGTCCATCCGCGCCTCGCGATCACCGGGCGCGTGCTGGAGCGCGCCGCGAAGGCCGACAAGGTGCTGGACGAGTTCTCGTTCCTCGCCTACGGCAGCGCCTCGCTCAAGGATCGCACCGTCGACTTCTCGGGCTTCTCCGCTTCCATCGGGCTTCGCGCCTACATCGGCTACTGATCCGCCCGCCGGGCGCCTGACGCCCGGCCGTGCAGGGAGGCATTGCAATGGATCGCACGATGCACTTCGCGCCCGGGCTCACGCGCTGGTTGGCGTGTGTGGCGCTTGCCGTACTCGTGGCCGCAGGCGCACTGGCGCCGCACGCCGCGCAGGCCCAGACGAACCCCATGTCCACGGCGCAGCAGCAGTATGACGCCGCCCAGTTCGCCGAGGCGCTCGCCACGCTGCAGGCGGCACTCGAGAGTGGTGCGGTCACGGGGACTGACGCGGTCGCGGCCCGTGAACTGCTCGCACGCTGCCAGGCCAAGACGGGGAACACGGCGGCGGCCAAGAAGACGTTCCTGCTCATCCTTCGCCAGGACCCGCAGTACCGTCTGGACGAGGTGCGCACCCCGCCCGACGAGGTCGCGGTGTTCCAATCCGCCCTGTCAGCGTTCAACGCCGAACAGTTGCACTCGCAGCAGCGCATCCCGGCGAGCCTGAGCACATCGTTCGGGTTGGGTTCGGGCGCCAACGAGGACATCGGCAAGTACGTCGCGATCGGCGGCGGCGACAAGAGCTTCGACAACAAGCCGATGTTCGGCATCGGAGTGCGCTTCCCGGTCGCCTCCAAGTGGTCGCTCGACCTCGAACTCATCCGATTCCGCGCCACCAACGAGGACTCGGTCTCGGGTGCCGCGCAGGCCAAGTACGAGATCACGGCGACGCCGCTGGTGGTGAACGTCGTCTACCTGGCCCGGGCGTCCACGAAGACGCGGTTGAACGTGTTCGCTGGCGCGGGACCGATGCTCAACTCCTACGCCTCCGATCAGTTCCTGTTCTTCAGTTCGATCACGCTCAAGGTGACGGACACCAAGGTGGGCACCTACTTCCAGGGCGGGCTGGAAGGGGAGTACCTGTTGCATCCGCGCCTGTCGGTCACGGGCCGGGCGCTGCTGCGCTCTGCGGTGGCCAACGATGTGTTCGGGAACTCGACGTTCACGCAGTACGGCTCGGGTGCGATCGGTGATCGCAAGATCGACTTCTCGGGCTATGGCGTGTCGCTGGGCCTGCGCGGCTACATCGGCTACTGATCGGACTCCACGTGACGGGGCTGTCCCGCTCGGGGCGGCCCCGTTCGCTTGGCGTGAAACGCGGGGGTTGCGCCGCGCGCGTGGGCTGACCTAGGGTGTCCGCCATCGATCCGCGCCGGGTTCGTTCGCGGCCGCACTTCCGGAGGAGACGTCATGGATGCTCGTCACCGTCCGCTGCTGAGGTTCACGTCGTGCGTGGTGTTGGCGGCGCAGTGTGCCGCGGCGCTGCCTGCATGGTCGGCCGTCGCACCCGCGAAGCCCGCGCCCGTCACGACGCCGGCTCCCGTCACCCGCAAACCCGTCGCCCCGGTCGACGCCGCCGCGCTCCTCACGCGCGCGCAGGGGTTCTATCGTGACGGCCGCTACGACGAGGCGCTCGGACAGCTCGCCGGCCCCATCGCGCGCAAGGAGCTGTCGGGCGACGCGCTGCGTGAAGCGCGCATCGTGCTCGCGCGTTGCTACGTGAAGAAGGGCATGACGCCACGCGCCAAGGAGCACTTCGGCGCACTGCTCGCCGCCGAGCCCGCATTCGTACTCGATGCCAAGCATGCCGACGCCGAGGAACTTGCTGTGTTCGCGCAGGTGAAGGGCGTACCGAGCACGCCCGCGCCGGTCGCGGCCGCACCCCCGGGCATTCCCGGCAAGAACGCCGGTGCGCCGAATGAGAAGCCCGCGAAGCCGAAGCCGGATCTCGGGCTGCCGTCGTCCTCGGCGTCCTCCGGGCGCCCGGGCTGGCTCGCTCGCAACAAGTATGTCG
>JBEBGT010000469.1:0-3383 GCA_040081365.1 Candidatus Eiseniibacteriota bacterium
GGCCAGGATGACGCGTTTGCCCTGACCCTGCTGGTTGCGCACATGGCCCGTGGCAGCATCGAAGACGTTGCGGTCGGCCGCGGCGCGTTCGCTGGCGATCCGCCAGCGGCGATTCGATCCCGACAATCCCGAGATCGCCACGGCTCTGTTGTCGTTGGGGCGCGTGTACATGGAGTCCGGTGCGTTGTCCGCGGCTGACGACACCCTGCGGCGCGCGTTGGCGATCCGCACGCGTGTGTTCGGAGCCGAGGATCCGGTGACCGCGCTGGCCCTGGATGAACTTGCGAAGACCCAGTTGCTGCTGGGCCGGGCCGAGTCCGCAGAGGTCCTGTGCCGGCGTGCCATCCGCGGCAAGAGCCGCGGGCTGGGACGCGGTCATCCCGACGTGGCGCGTTCGTGGCGCGTATTGGCGGGCGCGCTGGCCGCGCAGGGCCGGCCGGCCGAAGCCTGCCAGGCCGCGCTCGAGTGCGAGCGCATCATGCGTGACCATCTGGCTGCGTCGGTAGCACGCATGCCCGAGAACGACGCTCTGGCGTACGAGGCCACGCGAGTCTCGGGTCTCGGCTGTGCGGCCCGACTGGCAGCGCGCTCGGACGCCGGTCCCGCCGAACGGCGCTCGGTGCTGGATGCCATCGTGCGCTCGCGTGCGCTGGTGCTCGATGCCCGATTGTCACGCGGAACCGGCCCGCGCACGAGCGAAGGGCTGCCCGAGGTGCTGCGCGGACTCCCGCAGGGAGCGGTGCTGGTGTCACTCCTGCGTTGCGATCCCGAACCTGCACCCTTCACCGCGGACGCGCGCTATGTGGCGTTCGTGGTGGGCGCGGGGGACTCGGCGGTCGCGGCGGTGGATCTCGGGGCGGCGGGCGAGTTGGACTCGCTGGTCGGGTGCTGGCGTGCGGCGATCACCCGTCGTGCGAGTCACTCTCAGCGCGGCGTGAACACGCGCACATGGGGCGTGGCGCTCCGGCGGCGTGTCTGGGAGCCGTTGCAGCGTTCGATCACGGGCGCGCCGCGGGTGTTCGTCGTCCCCGATGGCGCACTCGGGGCCGTGGACTGGTATGCACTGCCAGCGCCGGGTGGCGGGTTCCTCGTCGAATCCGGTCCGCTGCTCGAGCGGCTGTCGACCGAACGCGAGTTGTCGGCGCCGCTAGCGTCGGCCAAGGGTTCGGGCCTGCTCGTCGCGGTCTGCGGTGGCGGGGCCACCGGATTCGCACCGCTCCCACAGGCCGCGCGCGAGGTCCGCGACGTGACCCAGGAGTGGAGTGACGCCGCATCCGGCACGCGGCGTGCGGTGATCCTGAGCCACCCGCGCGCCACCGTCCCCGCCCTGCGACAGGCGATCCAGGGCTGCGAGGTGCTGCATCTGTCGGCGCACGGCGTATTCGCAGGACAGGGCGTCGATCCGGAGCGATCGTTGCGCAGGCCTGTTGGGGCCGCCGAGCAGGGAGCCTCGGTACTGGAGCGTTCAGGGCTCGTACTGGCGGGCGCAGCGGACCGGCGCAACGCAGCGGGCTTCCTCAATGCCCGTGCGGCCGCGTCGCTCGATCTGCGCGGTGCGCGCTGGGTGGTGCTATCGGGCTGCGAAACGGGCCGAGGTCGTTTCATGGCAAGAGAGGGCTCGCTCGGGCTGCAACGCGCGTTCAAGCTGGCCGGTGCGCGGGTGGTGATCACCAGTCTGTGGCCGGTCGAGGACCGCGCGGCGCGCGAGTGGATGGCGGCGCTCTACCGGGCGCGCTGGCAGCGCGGTCTCAGCACCGGCGAGTCGGTGCGGGCGGCCGCGCGCGAGCGCTTGCAGGCACGGCGGCGGCTCGGGCTGCCCGACGATCCCGCGGTGTGGGCGGGCTTCGTGGCGAGCGGGCTCGATGACCCCGCGATCACGGCCGGCGTCGCACGCTGAATCGAGCCGACTGCGTGTCGGCCGGCGCACCTTCCGGCCGTGCGATCAGCCGCAGGACGTAGTCCCCGTCGGGTAGCGGCGCAATCGAGTCCCCGAGCACCAGCTGGCGGTGCGGGTAGAGTTCGCCCTGTGTCTGCAACATGCGCAGCGCGACTTCACCCAAGGGCGACACGACCTCGATCACGACTGGTGTGTCGTCCGATACTTCGAACGGCACCAGCTCGAGTGCCACGGCTTCGCGGCCGCGAGGCTCCGCGATCGTCGCGGACGCGCTCCCCGTCCCCCGCAACACATCGTGCAGCACCACCGGGCCGGGGGCGATCTCGCCCCGCAGCACGCGAACCGGCGACGCCGGTTGCGTGGGCTCGCGGTCGGCGGGTGATCGCCACCACGCGAGCGCGATGCTCAGCGCGGCCGCCGTGGCGGCCAGCGCCCAGACACGCTCCACGCTCAGGCGCGTGATCCGCGCGCGCGGGGCGGTCCTGACGGCACCGGCGATGCGCAGGTCCTCGCGGCATGGGCCACACTCGTTCAGGTGCTGCTCGATCAACTCGCGTTCCAGGGCTGGCAACGAACCGGCCACGTGCGGCCAGCGCGCCAGCACGGAAGCGGGCACGTGTGAGCCGGCATCCGGTGCGGGAATGCTCATGGCCTGGAGAGTGTCCTGACAGCTCGTGCAGGTGAGCACATGTCGGTCGACGCGTGCCTCGTCGTTGGAGTCGAGCAGCCGGGCACGGTGCAGTTCGAGCCGTGGTTCCGCCCACGCGTGTTCGTCGTGTTCAGCGCCCAGCATCGTCGCGCTCCTGATCCCGGCCCAGCCAGGGCCACACGGCGGCCGGGTTCGCCGCCGCATCGCCCTGCCACGTCCGACGCAGGTGTTCCACACAACGTGACCACTGTTTTCGCACCGCGACTTCGGAACTGCCTGCGCTGTGGGCGACCGAGGCCCAGTCATGGCCGGTCAGGAACGCCCGGGCCAGCGGCTCGCACGCCGAACGCTCACGTGCGAAGAACCGCACGACGGTGAACGCCAGTCTTTCGGCCGGGTCCGTAGCGCGCCAGCGTTCGACTGCCCGGGTGTCATGTTCGCCCGTTTCCGGCAGTGACAGTTCGTTCCAGCGCTGACGCCGACGGAGAAGGTCGATCGCCTTGCGCTTGGCGAACGTGGTCAGGATCGCGTCCTCATTGCGGATGGGCTCGCTGCGGCTCGTCCGGATGAGGTCGATGAGGGCTTCCTGGACCATGTCGTCGAGGTCGTCCGCCTGAGCGCCCGGCAGGAGGCGCCGCAGCCGTGCCCGCAGGAAGCGGGCCGCGCCGATCCAGTCCGGTTCGCCGCGGGCTTCCGCGCCTGCCACTTGCGGATCGGGGTCCCGGGGGGCGGAGTCCATTCGCTATGAATAACACAGCGGTTCGAGGCTTTGATAGCGGATCGAGGCGGCTGGCGAGGGCCAGCGAAGATTTCCGGTCACATGGCCGCGGTGTCAGG
>JBEBGT010000470.1:0-3372 GCA_040081365.1 Candidatus Eiseniibacteriota bacterium
TCGCTTCGACCCGGACTACACCCCGCCGCCGCCCCCGCAGCTGAGTTCGCTGCGCGTGAAGCTGTACCCCAACCCGGCGTGGGTCACGGGGATCGGCGCCGACCTGCACCTGTCGGGTGACGCGACGGCCTATGAGGGTGAGATCTACGACCTGCGCGGGCGCCTCGTCCACCGCTTCCGAGCGGCTGGCAACGGACAGCTCATCTGGAACGGCCGAGACCTGGATCAGCGCTGGGTCGACCCGGGGGTCTACTTCGTGCGCGTGCGCGGCGGCGGTGCCGAAGCCACGTCGCGCGTGGTCATGCTGAGGTAGCCAGGGTCGCCGCGTTGTCCCGCGCGAGCGGCGCACACACGGCTCGGGGGGCAGGAGGCTCCCTGCGACATGCACCTGATCACGGCGGACGGACAACGGATGGCTCGGCGCCGGCGCCTGCTTGCGAACCGCGCGCAGGGGGCCTCGCGATGATGACCGCGCCCACGCGCGTGCTCGATCATGCGCCCGCGGACTGGGACGCCCTGGTCGCCGCCGATCGTTCGGCCTCGCCTTCGCATCAACCGCTCGTGTGGGACGCGTTCACGGCCGCGCTGCCCGGCTTCGAATGGCGCCTGCTCGCGTCCTACGACGCGGGCACGCTGGTCGCCGGCGTGCCCGTGCTGCTCGAGCGCCGCGGCCCGTTCCGCTGGTTGCACGCGCTGCCGTGGATGCTGAGCGCCGCGCCGCTGGCGCAGCCCGGCGCGCATGCGCACGCGGATCGCGTGCTGGCGCCCGCGTTCGCCGAGCTGGCGCGGCGCGAGCACGTGGTGGGCGGGGAGTGGGCGTGCTACCGGCCCGGGCTCGAACCCGTGGCCGACGACGCGCTCGCCGCCGTGCCGGGCAGCACACGACAGGTCGAGACCGCGTTGCTGGCCGTGGGGCGCGGGCTCGACGCCTGCCATGCCGCCATGGGGCGCAAGGCCCGGCAGACGCTGGAGCAGGCGGCCGAACGCGGGCTGGAGTTCCGTGAAGATGCCGCCGCGCTCGACGAGGCCTATGCGCTGCATGTGGCGCAGTCGCGGCACTGGCCCGGGCACCGGCCGTTGCCGCTGGCGCTGTCGCGCCGGTTGTTGGCGGCCCGTGCCCAGGGCGAGCCGGTGGCGCGGCTGTTCACGCTGCGCTCGGCACAGGGGCTCGAGTCGGCCACGCTGGTGCTGGACGGCGCGCACGAGACGCTGGCGTGGTGGGCGGGCACGCATCCGGCGGGCCGCCGGCTGCAGGCGTTCACGCTGCTCATGTGGCGCGTCGCCGGCTGGGCGGCGGAACACGGCCGGCTGCGGTTGAACCTGGGGGCCAGCACCGGGCTCGAGGGCGTGTCGGCGTTCAAGCGGTCGCTGGGCGCCGACATCGCGGGCTATCCCGTGCGCGTGCTCGATGCCCGGCATGCCGGCCGCGCCGGCCGCTGGCTCGCCGCACTCCAGTTGGCGCGCCGTCGCCGCCGCGCGGAGCGCGCATGAGGATCGCCACGCTCTCGAACGCCGCGGTGGTGCACACGACGCGCTGGGCGGCGCACTTCCGTGCGCGCGGCCACGACGTGCGCGTGTTCTCGCTCGAGCCCGCGGCGGGTACGCCCGGGCCGCACGACGTGCGCCTGCCGAGCGCACCGCTGCCGGGCGTGCTGCGGTATCCGCTGGCGCTGCCGCGGCTCGCGCACGAGCTCGACCGCTTCGCGCCCGACCTCATCGACGCGCACTACGTGCCCAACTACGGGCTGCTCGGTGCGTGGTGCGGCCGCCGGCCGCTGTCGGTGGCCGCCTGGGGCAGCGACCTGCTGCTCACCGCCGGACGCGACCTGCTGCAACACGCGCGTGCCCGTTACGTGCTGCGCTCCGCCGGACTCGTGTTGTGCGACGCCGAGAACCTGGCCGCTGCCGCCCGCCGAGCGGGCGCGCGGCCGGCCACGGTGCGCGCGCTGCCATGGGGCGTGGATCGCACCGTGTTCGCGCCCGCGGCCGAGCGCACGCGCGGGCTGCTGTTGTCGACCCGCATGCACGAGGACATCTACGACCTGCCCACGCTGCTGCGCGCCGCAGCGCCGGTGCTGGCCGCGCGGCCGTACGCCACGCTGATCGTGGCGGGCGATGGCTCGCGCCGCGCGAGCCTCGAGCGTCTGGCCGCGGGACTGTTGCCCGCGGGCCGCTACCAGTTCGTGGGGCGGCTCGCGAGTGCCGAACTCGCCGGCTGGTTGGCGCGCGCCGACGTGTTCCTGTCGGCGTCGCTCTCGGATTCCACGTCGCAGTCGCTGCTCGAGGCCATGGCCGCCGGCGCCACGCCCGTGGTGAGCGACATCGCGGGCAATCGCGAGTGGGTGGCCGATGGCGACGGCGCACGGCTGTTCGCCTGCGGCGACGCGGCCGGCTGCACGCGGGCGATCGAACAGGCGCTGGACGACACCGCGTGGGCCGCCGCGGCGCGCGCGCGCAACGCGGCGGTGATCGCCGCGCGTGCGGACTGGCCCACCAACCTGGCGCGCATCGAGCACTGGTTCGAGTGCCTGGTCGCCGGTCAGCCGCTCGAACCCGCGCCCGCCACGCGGACCGGGCCGTCATGAAGCGCCTGCTCGTGCTGGCCTACTTCTATCCGCCGCTCGCCGGTGGCGGCGTGCCGCGCGTGCTGTCGTTCACGCGCCACCTGCCCGAGCACGGCTGGGCGTGCACCGTGGTGTGCGCCGGGGAACACGACTACTGGGTGCGCGACGAGTCGCTGCTCGCGGCGGTGCCCGCGGCCACCGAGGTCATCCGGGTCACCGGGGGCAGCGGCCTGGCGGCGGTGCTGCGCCTGCGCGGCGCCAGCACCCAGGGCCGGCGCTCGAGCACGGGCTTCGCGGCGCTGCGCGCGCTGTCCGATTGGTTCCTGTTGCCCGACTCGTATGCGGGCTGGGCGCGGCGCGCGGTGCGCGCGGCGTCGGCGCGGATCGCGGCCGGCGGGATCGACGCCGTGCTGTCGAGCTCGCCGCCCGACAGCGTGCACCTCGCCGCGGGTCAGGTCGTGCGCGCGGCGCGGCGCGGCGCGCACCGCACGCTGCCGTGGATCGCGGACTTCCGCGACCCGTGGATCGGTTCGCACTTCCGCACGCCGCCCACGCGCTGGCATGCCGCGCGGCACGCGGCCATGGAAGCGAGCGTGACGGGTGGGGCCGACCTGGTGCTGGCGGCGTCGCGCACCCATCACGATGCGCTCGCGGCGCGCACGGTGGCGCGGCCCGCGCGGTTGCTGCACCTGCCCAATGGCTTCGAGCCGGGTGCTGCGGCCGTGCGCGCGGTTGCGAATGAGCCCGGGGTCTTTCGCATGGTGTTCACCGGGTCGTTGTCGCTCATGGAGGATGCGGGCACACTGCT
>JBEBGT010000471.1:0-3368 GCA_040081365.1 Candidatus Eiseniibacteriota bacterium
GCTGGAACTCGTTCATGGACAGCTCGAGCGGGTAACGCCTGGACGTATGCGTGGCATCGATGCGCAACGGCATCGGCAGGGCTTCGACGTACTTCGGAATGCTCAGCGGGTCGATCGGCGTGGGCTGCGCGGCGGCCGCAGAGGCGGCCAGCAATGCGGCGGTGGCGAGTACGGCACTGATCAAGGCGCGGCGGATACGCCGGCCGGCGCAGGGGTTCGTGTCGCGGCGATACATATGGACACTCTCCTTCGCGGGTCCCATGGGGGAGACGCGCGTTCGTGGGAAGGAGCCGGCAGGGCGCCGGATCAGCCGCGGGCGTGGGGCACGCGTGCTGGGTCCATCCATCCGTGGAATCGATCTGCGGCCTGCACGATCTCCGGATGCTACGGGTTCGTCATCCGTGACGATGGTGACAGGCTAATGTTGCCGGTACTGCACATTCCATGGTGCGCAAGTGCCTGCATCTTTGGTGGAGCGATGCGTGTGCCGACGTGCTCCTGTGGCCTCGAAGGCAGGTGCATATCCAGGAACGGCAGGGGTGACGGGCGAGCGGTGAGCGGTGCGCGGTGTCTGCGATCGTCGCTCGGTCGTGAACCGGTGCACGGCGCTCCCCCGCGCCCCCCGAGCGTAGTCGCACGAACTGCTTCCGTGCTTCCAACCCCGCGGTGCCTGGTGCTGTCTCAACACACATTCCCCCCCCGGTCGCCCACCGATCCTTAGAGGTCGCCCATGCTGCGCTGCCCCGTTTGGCTACCGCTCGCCCTGTTGTGCTTCGCCCCGGTCGCCGCGCGCGCCGGCTGTCCGGTGTTCGTGCTGGAGCGCGACTCCGCCGGAGTTCGCGTAGAACGCCTCGAGCTGGCGGACGGCGAGGTGCAGGTGCTGCAGCGCGACGTGGCGCACGGCACGCTCGATCTGGTGCTGCCCACCGGGCCGGGGCGTTCGGCCGCGCTGCTGCGCGCGAGCGATGCCGACCGCATCGTGGTGCGCTTCGCCGCCGGGCGGCTCAGCGCGCAGGTGCGGCGCGCCGATGGCAGCAGCGTCGAGTTGCCCACGCGCACGCTGGCCGAGCTGCGCGCGCAGGACATCCGCGCGAGTGTCACGCTGGGCGAAGCCCAGTACGCATTCGTGATCGCCGGCTACGAGCGCGCTTCGGCCGACGACATCGGGCCGGCCGAGAACATGTTCGCGGGCCGGCTGCCCGCCGCGCTCACGCGCGACGCGGCCATCGTGCAGACCGACACGTGGGTGAGCGCACCAGCGAGCCCGGCGTGCGGTCGTGCGCCGCTCGAACGCGAGCGCTGGCTGTTCGTGCGCGGAGCGCGCGCCGACGGGGTGGCGGGTTGGTTCGTGCTCGATCTGGCGGCGTCCGAGAGCATCGTGGCCAGATCGTTCGTGCCCTCGGGGCAGAAGCTCGAGGAACTGTCGATGGTCGAACACTCGGCGGGCGGCACGCGTCAGCTACCGTATGCGCCCGCCGGTGCGACGGGGGCGGTGGCGGGCGTGCTGGGCCACAGCTCGTTCGCGAAACTCACGTTCGGGAGCCTCGCGTTCGCGAACGCCGACGTCACCGTGCTCGACCGGCTGCCCGACGTGTTCGGCCGTCCCGTGGTGGGCATCCTCGGCATGGACCTGCTGCGCGGCTGTGCGCACCTGCAGCTCGAGTTCGCCCCGGGGGGCAAGGCCGGCACGCTCGCGCTGGCGAGCGCGGCACCGGCCGGGACGCCCACGGCGCGAACGCCATTCAGCCTGGTGTCCTCGCACGTCCTGGTGGCGGGTTCGGTGGATGGCGCGAAGGCGCGCTGGATATTGGATAGCGGCTCGCCCGGCATGGTGATCGATTCGCTCGGTGCACCGGCGTTCACGAGCCGCGCGACCACGGGCGCGCTCAGAGGCCTCGATGGTGCCGGTACCGCGGCCACTACTGCCGTCGCGCAGCGCGTGGCCGTAGGCGCGCTCGAGCATGCCGCGGTGCCCGTGCGCGTGGCATCGCTGCCGGTGTTCGCGCCGTTCCGTGCGCGTACGCACGCGCTGGGCGTGCTGGGCGTGAGCGAACTGGCGCGCGTGCGCGCGCTGGACATCGACTGGGCCGCACGCGAAGTGCGCTGGTACCGGTAGCTCAGCGCCCGAGGCGAGCCAGCACCACCGAGAGCAGCACGAGTGCGCCGAGCACGCGGTGCACGCTCCAGTGCAGTCGCAGCAGCAGCACGCCGCTCACGAGCGTGAGCGCCAGCACCGCAGGGTCGAGCGTGCGCGTGTCGGGCAGCGGCACGGCGAGCGGACCCGCGCGCCATGTGCCGACGCGCGCGAACAGCACGTGCAGCGCGAACCACACCGCCAGTTGCACGATCACCCCGAGCACCGCGGCCGTGATGCCGGCGAGCGCGCCCTTCAAGCGCGGCTGCGCGCCCAGCCAGCCGATCCACGGCGCCCCGGCGAACACCCACAGGAAGCAGGGTGCGAACGTGGACCACAGCGCGACCGCGGCACCGGCCAGGCCCTGTGTGATCGCACCCGCCGGCGCGGCGCGGAACGCCGCCACGTAGCCCACGAACTCGGTGACCAGGATGAGCGGGCCCGGCGTGGTCTCGGCGAGCCCGAGTCCGTCGAGCATCTGCCTGGCGGTGAGCCAGCCCTGTTGTTGCACGACCTCCTGGCTCATGTAGGCGAGCACGGCATACGCACCGCCGAACGTGACCATGGCGAGTCGCGAGAAGAACCACGCGAGCTGCGGCAGGACGTGCTCGCGGCCGGGCACGGCCGCCAGCGCGACGAGCGGCAGCACCCAGATCGCGAGCCAGATGCCCACCGTGCGCAGCGTGCGTGAGAACGGGATGCGCTCGGCGCGTACCGCACCGCTCGCCGCGGCGAGCGGCCAGCACGCCCCCACGAGCCCGGCCGCGAGCACGAGGAGCGGGTAGGGCACGGCGAACGCGAACAGCGCCACGAACGCCGCGGCCGCGAGCACGTATTGGCGCGCGTGCACGAGCGCGCGCTTGGCGATTCGCAGCACCGCCTCGACCACCAGCACCAGCACGGCCGCCTGGATGCCGCGGAACGCCGCCTGCAGGAACGGCAAGTGGCCGTAGGACGCGTAGACCATGGCCAGCAGCAGCACGACCAGCGCACCCGGCAGCACGAACGCGAGCCCGGCGATGAGTCCGCCACGCGTGCCGTGCAGCTTCCAGCCCGCGTAGGTGGCCAACTGCATGGCCTCGGGCCCCGGCAGCAACATGCAGAAGCCGAGCGCGTCGAGGAACTCCTGCTCGGCCAGCCAGCGGCGCTCATCGACGAGCATGCGGTGCATGAGCGCGATCTGCGCGCTGGGGCCGCCGAACGACAGCCAGCCGATGCGCCACCACACGCGGGT
>JBEBGT010000055.1:0-12602 GCA_040081365.1 Candidatus Eiseniibacteriota bacterium
CCCCGCCGGCTTCACGTTCGACCCCAGCGGGCGCGAGTTGTGGGGCAGCTCCTACTACACCGGCGTGTCGAACATCTTCCGCTACGACCTCGCACGCGATTCTATGGACGTGATGTCGAACGCCGAGACCGGCTTCTTCCGGCCCGTCCCGGCGGGCGGCGACTCCCTGGTGGTGTTCCATTTCAGCGGCCAGGGCTTCCAGCCGGCGCGCATCGCGCCGCGCGCGCTCACCGACGTGAGCTCGGTCACGTTCCTGGGCGAACGTCTGGTGGAGCGGCGGCCCGTGCTCAAGAGCTGGGCGGTCCCACCGCCGTCCCGCATCGAGCTCGACCCCGTGAAGACCGCGCCGCGGGATTATCACGCGCTCGCCAGCGTCCGGACGACCACCGTGTACCCGATCGTGCAGGCGTATCGCGAGCACGTGGCGGTCGGCCTGCACGCCGACTTCTCGGATCCGCTGCTGTTCCACGAGTTCGGTCTCGACGCGTCGTACTCGCCCGACGACGGCACGCCCGCGGACCAGCGCCTGCACGCCTCGGCGCGCTATCGGCGCTACGACTTGGAGTTGGGGTTCCATTGGAATCGGGCGTCGTTCTATGACCTCGTGGGCCCCACCAAGGTGAGTCGCAAGGGTTACGGCACCACGCTCGCATGGCACCGCACGCTGGTGCGCGACCTGCCGCGCACGCTGGAGTGGAGTGTCGATGCGCGCCACTACGGCGGGCTCTTGCGCCTGCCCGACCATCAGAACGTGGCCACCTCCGCGGGCTTCGACCAGGCGCTGTCGGTGGGCACGGGGCTGCACTACAAGAACCTGCGCACGTCCATGGGCGCTCCGGACTTCGTACGGGGCACCGAGCTGTGGACGAACGTGCAGGAGGACGGCGTGCGCTCGGGCTTCGCCGGGGACGCGACCTGGAAGGGTTACGGGTTCGCCGATGCCGGCTTCTCGGTGGGGCACCCCCTGCCGGGCATCCGCAACTCCTCATTGTGGCTGCGGGGCGCAGCAGGCTACTCGCCGGGCGACCGGAACGAACCGTTCGCGAACTTCTACTTCGGTGGGTTCGGGAACAATTGGCTCGATCATCAGGATCCCAAGCGCTACCGCGACGCCTACTCGTTCCCCGGTGCCCCCATCGACGGCATCTCGGGCACGGACCATGTGCACGCCGTGGTCGATTGGAACCTGCCGGCGGTGCGCTTCCGGCGCGCGGGCACGCTGGCGCTGTATGCGAGCTGGGCGCGGTTGTCGTTCTTCGGAGGGGCCCTCGGCACCAATCTGGGCGACGCCACCAGCCGGCGGAAGCTGGCCGACGTCGGTGCCCAGATGGACGTCCGCATGCAGTTGCTCACCCAGTCGCCCCTCATGTTGTCCGTGGGCTACGCTCGGGCCATGGAACGTCATCGCCTCACAACGGACGAGTGGATGGTCTCACTGAAGGTCCTATGATCAGCAGTGTGTGGAGCCTGGTCGCCGGCTTCGTGCCGGTGATCGCCTTCCTGCTCGGCCTGCAGGTCATGGACAGCTACAAGCTCGTGCATCGGCGGGCGCTGCTGTTGGCGCTGGCGACGGGCGTGGGCACGGCCATGCTCGCCTACCTGCTCAACAGTGCGCTGCTCGTGTTCGCGCACCTGCCCGATGCGCTGTTGCGCGCCTGGATCGCGCCCGTGCTCGAGGAGGCGCTCAAGGCGGCGGTGGTGGCGTGGCTCATCCACACCGATCGAGTGGGCTTCGTGGTCGACGCCGCGCTATTCGGTTTCGCCATCGGCGCCGGCTTCGCTGTGGCCGAGAACTTCTACTACGCGGGTGCCCTGCACGATTACACGCTCACGCTCTGGTTGGTGCGCGGGCTCGGCACTGCCGTGATGCACGGCTCCACGACCGCGCTGTTCGCCATCGTGGGCAAGGCCCTCGCGGATCGCGAAGCCGGACCGCTGGCGTTGCTGCCGGGTTTCGGCATCGCCGCCATCGTGCATGCCGCGTTCAACCAGATCTCGGCGAACCCGTTCGTGACCACCGCCATCCTGCTCGGGACCATGCCGGTGCTGTTGTTGGCCGCGTTCGAGTACAGCGAACGCGCCACACGGGAGTGGCTGTCGAGCGGCTTCGACAGTGAGATGCAGATGCTCGAGATGATCCTGGACGGCGAGGTCGAGAACACACCGGTGGGGCGGTTCCTCGAGACGTTGCGGCATCGCTTCGAGCCCATCGTGGTGGCGGATCTGCTTTGCCTGCTCACGATCCACCTCGAGCTGTCGCTGCGTGCCAAGGGCATGCTCATCGCGCGTTCGGTGGGGGTCGATGTGCCGGTCGACGACTCGGTGCGAGCGAACCTCGAGGAGATGAAGTACCTCGAGAAGGCCGTGGGCCCCACCGGCTGTCTGGCGATCATGCCGCTGCGCCGCACCAGCCGCCGTGACCTGTGGCAGATCCTGCTGCTGGAGCGCGCGAGTTCTTCCTGAGCCGCGCGGTGCTCAGGCGTGGCCGCGCACCGGGTGCGGCAGGTAGGGCGCCTCGAGGCTCGCGACCTCGGACTCGCTGAGCTCGAGCTCGAGTGCCGCCAGTGCGGTATCGAGATGCTCCGGCTTCGTGGCGCCGATGATCGGAGCCGTGACGCCCGGGCGGCCGAGCAACCACGCCAGCGCGGTCTGCGCCGGCGACACGCCGCGCGCCGCCGCCACCGCACGATTCGCCGCCACGACCGCGGCGTCGCCCGGCTGGTCGTAGAGCTTGCGCGTGTAGTCGTCGCTCTGTTCGCGGGACGTGTCGAGGTCGGTCGCACGCGCGAGCCGGCCGCGTGCGAGCGGCGACCACGGGATCACCCCCAGACCCTCGGCCCGGCACAGCGGCAACATCTCGCGCTCTTCCTCGCGATACAGCAGGTTGTAATGGTCCTGCATGCACACGAAGCGCGCCCAGCCGTGGCGCTCGCTGATCGTGAGCAGCTTCATGAGCTGCCAGGCGTACATGCTGCTGGCGCCCAGGTAGCGCACCTTGCCCGATCGCACCAGATGATCGAGCGCGGCCAGCGTCTCGTCGAAGGGAGTCACCGCGTCAAGGCGGTGGATCTGGTACAGGTCGATGGTGTCGATCCCGAGCCGGCGCAGGCTCGCCTCGCAGCCCTGCACGATGTGCTTGCGCGACAGGCCGCCCATGTTGGGCGCCGAGGGTGTGGAGCCCATCGGGAAGAACACCTTGGTGGCGATCACCAGCTCGTCACGGCGGCCGAACTCCCGTAGCCAGTGGCCCGTGACCTCCTCGCTGCGGCCGAGCGAGTACATGTCGGCCGTGTCGAAGAAGTTGATGCCAGCCTCGATGGCACGCCGGAAGAATGGCTGCGCGGCCGTCTGGTCGAGCACCCACGGACGCCAGGACGGGTCGCCATAGCTCATGCAACCGAGGGCGAGTCGGGAGACCGTGAGGCCGGTGCGGCCAAGCGTGGTGAAGCGCATCGGGAAACCTCGGGGGTGAGGGAGCGGGGAATCAGGGCGTCGGACCGGTGGCTTCCTGCCAGCGCAGCACGTGTCGGCCGCTCACGACCTGCTCGAGCACGAGGCCCTCGCCCGCGGGCACACGGCCCGCAACCGCGTTCGCGATGAGCTCGCCGTAGAGCGCGCGCCACTCGTTCGAGTCGGCCGCCTCGCCGCGGACGATGAGCCGCAGCGGCGGCCCGCCCGGGCGCACGGTACGGGCGGCGAGCCGCCGCAGGTCATCGGTCTCGAGCGGGCGCATGTACGGTGCGGTCGAGAACGACAGGAACCGGCGCGGCATGCCGGGCTCGTGCCGGAGTTCCCAGGCGAGGTCGACGGCATTCTCGGCCAGGACGACCGCGCCGGGTGGGGCCTCGGCGGCGAGCCAGTCCAGGAACTCGCTCCGCGCCCCCGGCGGGGTGGCCACGACCGCGGTCGCGACGCGCCGGGCGACCACGACGGACGACAGCAGTAGCATCAGCGATACGGCACCGACGACGAGTGGGCGAGGCGGGGACAGCCAACGGACGACGACTCCCGTGAGTGCCAGCGCGCCGGCGACGAGTGTGGGGGCGAGCAACCGCACGCCCACGGCGTCGAAGTGGATCCGCAGCCGAAGCACGAGCAGGACCACGGCATACGTCAGTCCCCACAGGATCAGCAGCCCGCCGTCCTCGCTGAGCGCCTGGAACGCTCGCCGGCGTTGCTCGCGCGACTTCCAGCCCACGTAGACCAGCCCCAGCAGGACGCACGCGATCGTGAGCTGGACCGCGCCGGGTACGCGGCCCCATGTCATGCGCATCGCATGGGTGACGAACCCATACAGGTCCTGCGTCGAGGGATTGCGGGGTTCACCGAACCAGCCGCCGGTGAGTGCGCGATTGCGCAACAGGACCGGGAGCGTGAGCAGCATGCCCGTGCCACCATGCACCGCGGCCAGTCGCCAGCGCTCCGCGCCGCTCCGCGCCGCCACCAACCAGAGCGCCCCGAAGGGCATCAGCAGGCCGAGCACATAGCGCATCAGGCAGGCGCCGCCAGCCAGCGCGCCGGACAGCAGCGACCAGCGGACCGCGCCCGCCCCGCCCGTGCCGGCGCGCCGCAACGCGAGCAGGCTGGCGAACGAGCAGGCGATGGCCAGCGGGTCGCTCCAGATCCGGTTCGTGAGTGTGCCGCTGGCGGCCGAGAGTGCGAGCCCGCAGAGGGAGAGGAGCCCGGCGTCCGCGCCCCAGACCGCCGCCGCGAGTGCGGCCCCGATGAACCAGGTGAGCACGAAGCCCGCGGAAGCGAGCACGCACAACGCGATCGTGGGTTCCACGCCGGCGCGCACGGCGAGCGCGCCGATCCCGGGGTACCCCGGCGGTTGGGCCGTGAAGGGCGCGGGCCACGTCGGCTCGGGCGGGAAGCGCGGCGAGTTGTAACCGGGCACCGACTGCACCAGCCCGTGTCCCGCGGCGAGGTTCACAGCCACGTCCAGATACTGGTAGGCGTCCGGCGAAGCGCTGCGCGGCGCATACCAGGATTCCGCGATCAACAGTGCACCGAGCAGACCGGCGAGGACGACCGGAAGTCGCAGCATCATGGCCAGCCCAGATTAGGGGAACCTCTGGCCGCGTTCCACCCGGTTCAGCCAGCCGCGGACATCAGCTCCTGCACCTTCTGCATGGTGGCCCAGTTGCGCGTCGTGACGGCGTCCTTGAGAAGGCGGCTCACCGAGTTCGGCAGCCGGCTCTCGAGGATGCCGCCCGCGCACCACAGGTAGGCGGCCCGCGAGCCCAGTGCCAGCACGTCGTCGTCCCAGTCCTGGTCGAGCAGGGGCTCGAGCTTGGGCAGGTCGGCGGTCACGAACGGCACGGCCACGATCAGCTTCGACGGGTCGTCCGCCTTGTCGGCCAGCGAGTTCTCGTTCATGACCGCGGTCATCTCGGCCTCGGTGAGCACCACCACGTGCGCGGCGACGTCGAGCCGCATGAGCAGGGCCCGTTCGATCTGCGTGGCGAGATCCGCGGGGGAGTCGTCCTTGGCGGTGAACACCACGTTGCCGCTGTTGAGCACTGTGCGCGCGTTGGCGTGCCCGAAGTCGGCGACCAAGGTGCGCAGGTCCGCCATGGGGACGCGCTTCGAACGGCCGACGTTGATACCACGGACGAATGCGACTTTCCTGCCTCGAGCCAAGGTGCGACCTCACGGTGCCGGTACAGTCTGTGCACAGGAGCGACCAAGCGAGAGGGCACGAGGTGGCGCTGCCGGAAGCTCACCCTACCGCGCTTTCAGCGCGGCGACGAATCCCCCGCCGGCCCGGGCACGGCGGCGCTCGGGCGGCCGTGCTCGTCGAGCGTGCTGGGGTGGGGAAGCTCGCCGATCTGCAGCGTGGCGGTGAGCCCGATGACCAGTGCGAGATAGGCGAGTCCCATGCCCAGGCGTTGCGCGCGCGGCACGTGGTCGTAGCCGGGCACGGGGTTCTTGAGCCGCTGGAACAGCGTGACGAGGCCCACCAGCATCACCAGGATCAGGATGGGCGAGCGCGTGACCACCGTGGCCACGATACCGAGCGCGTAGCCCACGATCCAGAACGGCTTGGAGAACACGCCGGCGATGCGCCCGCCATCGAGCGGCGAGACCGGGATCAGGTTGAACAGGTTCAAGAACACCCCGGAGTGCCCGATCGCGATCCACAGCGGCCGCTCGAACACGACGCCCGCGGCCAGCACCGCCCACGCCGCCAGCGAGCCCAGGAGCGGGCCGCCGATGCCCACCTTGGCCTCGATGTACGCGTCGCGCGGCCGGCCGCGCATGGCGATGAACGCGCCCACGAACGGGATGAACAGCGGTGCACTGGCCGGGATGCCCTCATGGTGCAGTACGAGGGAGTGCCCGCACTCGTGGATGAAGATGAGCACCACGAAGCCGGCCGCGAACTCCCAACCCCACTGTGTGGCATACACGGCGATGCTCAGGAACATGGTGAGCAGTGTCTTCATCTTGAGCACACCGAGCAGCATCGACAGGAACTTGAACTTGCCGAGTAAGAGCAGCAGCCCGGCACCGATCGACCCGATCCAGCCGCGCTTGCCGCCGGCCGACGCACGCGCCGGGGGCGGCGGGGCAGCGGCCTGCGGCGGTGCGGGCGGCTGCATCATGCCCTGCATGACCGCACGCAGGTTGTCCTGACGGCGCTGTTCCTCGGGCGACAGGCTCATGCGCGCGGGGCGGGCAGTGCGAACGGCTTGGGCGCCTTCCAGGCTTCCCACACCATGATGGCCAGGAACACCACGTCCATGATACCGAAGCCGGCGCCCAGCACCTGCACGAGCTGCTCGAGCGACGCCGGCACTACCCCCAAGCGGAACGTCTCGCCCTTCTCGGCGAACGCACGGTTCACGAACGTCCTATTGACCAGGTAGCTGGCGGCCACCCACGACGCGAGCGCGACGCCGGCCGCCATGATCTGCAGCCCGCGCGAGCGCTTGCCGCCCGCGAACCGCACCGTGCCCCAGCCCACGGCATAGCCCACGCCGATGGCGATGATGCCGATCGACCACTTGGTGGCCACGGTGAACGCCCACCACGCCGCCACGCCCACGGCACCGCCGAGCAGTGCGCCGACGAGCGCGCTGGCGTAAGGCACATCCACCGACATCGTCTCGACGGCGGTCTCGAGTTCCATGCGCAGCGCGGTGTGGCAGCTCTGGCAGAACACGCGGTCGCCCGCCGCGACCCGGTCGTCGCCGGTGACGGTCTTGTGGCACTGCGCGCACGTCTCGTTTGCAGGCACAACGGTTTCATCGGCGGCCATGCGTGCTCCCCAGGATGGAGTGGTCGGGGGATCGCGTCGGGTTGCGGCGCGCGATGCTACCGCGAGCGCGCGGCGGGAGCGAGTGCGCGCAGCACCTCGACGTCACCTCGGACGTCACCTCGGACGTCGCTTCGGTCGCGGTTGCGGGACACTGCGCAGCGCGACCGCGGCCAGCAACAGCGGTCGCACGCCGCGCCGGCGCGCGTCGGCCGGGCGCCGCATCACGATGCTGCGCACTTGGCGGCCGTCGCCCTCGAGCAGATCGGCCGGGTCGTCCAGCTCGACGCCGTGCTCGAACAGCAGTTTCACATGGTCGGCGAACGGGAAGATGCCGCAGAAATAGCCCGCGACCGGATGGCGGTAGGCGAGCGCGCACCAGCCCGCATTCACGTACTCACTCGCCTCGGGCACGGTGCCGCGCACGAGCACGCGCAACTGCTCCGCCAGCGAACGCATGGGCGCAGGGTAGCGTTCGAGCAGTTGCTCGGGCGTGAGGGTGTCGTCGCGCTTCGGCATGCGGCCATGCTGCCGTGCCTCCCAGCGTGTGTGCAAGCACGCGTCCGGCCGACTTCGCCGTTGCGCCCGGTGGCCGACAGGCTACATTCGGTCCACGCGACGCTGCGGCTTCCTGCGCGGCACCCGCGTCACACCCCCTGTGGCATCCCCGTTCGTCCATCCCGAGGAGCCCGCCATGGCGTCGACTTCGCATGCCCAGTTCTCCGGTTCGATCCCCGCGCTCTACGACCTGCACCTGGGGCCCGTCATCTTCGAACCCTACGCCCGTGACCTGGCGGCACGCGTGCCGGCGCACGACGGGGTGCGCGTGCTCGAGACCGCCGCCGGCACCGGCATCGTCACCCGCCAGTTGCTCGCGCGGCTGCCGGCCTCGGCGCGACTCACGGTCACCGATCTCAACCAGGGCATGCTCGATCACGCCGCGAGTGTCCTGCCCGCTGACGCACGCGCCGAGTGGCAGACCGCCGATGCGCAGTCGCTGCCATTCTCCGACGCGACGTTCGACGCCGTGGTGATGCAGTTCGGGATCATGTTCGTGCCCGACAAGCCGCTGGCACTGCGCGAGGCGCGCCGCGTGCTCAAGCCCGGTGGCAAGCTGCTGTTGAACAGCTGGGATTCGTTCGCCCGGAATCCCTTCGGTCGCGTCGCCAACGAGGTCGTGAAGAGCATCTTCCCGGAGGATCCTCCGACGTTCTACCAGACGCCGTTCGGCGACCACGACCCGGCCGAGCACATCGCGCGCGCCGAGGCCGCCGGCTTCCGCGAGGTGCGCGTCGAGGGCGTGGCGGTCGAGAGCCATTCGGAATCCGCGGCGCACTTCGCCGTGGGTCTCGTGCGCGGCAATCCCATCTCCATCGCGATCACCGAGCGCGGGACGCACACCCACGAGGAGGTCGAAGCGCGCATCGCCCTGGCGTTGCGGCGCGAGATGGGCGACCGGCCGGTGGTGGCACCGCTGCACGCGTGGGTCGTGACCGCCAGCGCCTGAGCGCGCCAGCCGTGGCCCGGCTGGGGTATGTTCCCCTCGTTCCGTCCGTCCGGCGCCGTGTGTCGCCCCGGCGGGGCGGACGCCGACATCACGCCGTTTCGCATGGGCCCGTGCAGGGGAAGCGCTCAAGATGAAGATCCTGGTGCTCGGAGGGGGTCAGCAGGGCCGCGTCATCGCGGTCGACCTGGCCCAGACACTGACCAGTTCGCACATCGAAGTCGCCGACGTCCGTGAGCCCGTGCTCCCGCAGCGCAGCAACCTGCGCTACGTGGAGGCCGATCTCGCCGATGTCGAAGCACTCGCCAAGCGCATCAGCGAGTACGATCTCGTCGTGGGCGCGCTCCCCAGCCGGTTCGGCTTCGGTGCGATGCGCGCGGCGATCATGGCCAAGCGCCCGCTGGTCGACGTCAGCTTCTGCGCCGAGGACCCGCTCACGCTGGATGCCGACGCCAAACGGGCCGGTGTCAGCATCTTCCCCGACTGCGGCCTGGCCCCCGGCCTCACGCACCTGTGCTGCGGGCACGCTTCGGCCGACGGCATGCCGGACGAGATCACGCTTTACGTGGGCGGCGTGGCGCAGGATCGCTCGCGGCCCTATGGCTACGTGATCACGTGGTCGCTCGAGGACCTGCTCGAGGAGTACGTGCGGCCAGCGCGACTCGTGCGCGACGGCAAGGCCATCACGCTGCCGGCGTTCGACGACTTGGACCGCGTGCAGGTGCCGGGCGTGGGTGAGATGGAGTCGTTCCTGTCGGACGGCCTGCGCACGATCATCGACACGTTTCCGGGTGTGAAGCACATGAGCGAGCGCACGCTGCGCTGGCCGGGGCACGCCGAGCAGGTGCGGCCGCTGGTCGAGAACGGGACGTTCCTGGCCGAGTTCAAGGCGCACTGTACCGTGCAGCCGCCGCTCGACCTGGTGGCCATGATGACCGTGGTCAAGCGCGGCGCGCGCGTACAGCGCGCCACGTTGGTCGACCGCTACGACCGCGACAGCGGGCTCACCGCCATGGCGCGCACCACCGCGCTCACCACGTCGGCGGTGGCGCAGTGGGTGGCCGGCGGCGGTGGCGGCGCGCCGGGCGTGAAGCCGCTCGAGTTGGTGGGGCCCGATGTGCGCGCCTACACGGCCATCACCACGGCGCTCGAACGCCACGGCGTGCGCATCCACTGGGAGTGGGGCACGTAGCACCGCCCCGCATGCGCCCATGCACGTGAGCCACGAGTTCCTCCGCACCCTCGCGGTGGTGCTGGGCGTGGCCGCCATCACCACGGTGGTGTTCCAGCGGCTGCGCCAGCCGGTCGTGTTCGGTTACATGCTCGCGGGTCTCATCGTGGGTCCGCACCTGCCGGTGCCCATCGTGGCCGACGAGGCCATCGTCCAGACGCTGTCGGAACTGGGCGTGATCCTGCTCATGTTCTCGCTCGGGCTCGAGTTCCACTTCCGGCGCCTCATGCAGGCGGGCTGGTCGGTGGTCATCATCGCGGCGCTCGAGACCAGCTTCATGATCTGGTTGGGCCACGAGGCCGGGCGGCTGTTGGGTTGGTCGCCGCTCGCGAGCTTCTACGCCGGAGCCGCACTCGCGATCTCGAGCACCACGATCATCGTGAAGGCGTTCGCGGGCTCCAAGCAGACGCGTGCGGTCACCGAGCGCGTGTTCGGCATCCTGATCGTCGAGGACATGATCGCGATCCTGCTGCTGGCGCTGCTCACGCCGGCGGGCACGCCGGGCGCGAACGCCGCGGGCTCGCTCGCCCTCACCGTGGTGCGGCTGGTGGCGTTCCTCGCGGCGTTCCTCGTGATCGGCATGCTCGTGGTGCCGCGCGCCATGCGGCTCGTGGTCGCCATGCGCCGGCCCGAGATCACGCTCGTCGTGAGCATGGGGCTGTGCTTCGGTGCGGCCGTGCTCGTGCAGACGATCGGCTACTCGGTGGCGCTGGGCGCGTTCCTCGCCGGCGCGCTGGTGGCCGAGTCGGGCGAGGCCAAGGTGGTCGAGCGCCTGGCCGAGCCCGTGCGCGACATGTTCCTGGCCGTGTTCTTCGTGTCGGTGGGCATGATGATCGTGCCGCGGCTCGTGCTGGAACACGCCGGTGCGATCGCCGGCTTCACGCTGTTGGTGGTGGCCGGCAAGATCGCCGCGGTGTCTTTTGCGAGCTTCCTCACGGGTGCGAACATCCGCACGTCGCTGCACACCGCCATGAGCATGGCGCAGATCGGCGAGTTCTCGTTCATCATCGCCGCCGCCGGAGTGGCGAGCGGTGCCACGCCGACGTCGCACTATCCCATCGTGGTCGCGGTGTCGGCACTCACCACGCTCACCACGCCATGGCTCATCCGCTTCGCCGATCCCGCGGCCGCATGGGTCGACCGCAGCCTGCCGCGTCGCGTGCAGACGTTCGCCGTGCTCTACGGCACCTGGGTCGAGAACGCGCGCCAGCATCCCGAGACGCAGGGCGACCGCCTGTTGCTGCAGCGTGCGCTGCGCGCGGTGGCGATCGATGCCGCTGTCGTGGCCGCGCTGGGTATCGGCGTGGCGCTGTTCGCCGTGCCGGCGGGCGCGCGGCTGGCGGCGGCCAGCGGACTGCTGCCGATCGCGGCGCGCGCGCTGGTGGTCACGGGTGCGCTGCTGCTGTCACTGCCGTTCCTGGTGGGCATCGTGCGCACGGGTCGCCGACTGGGCGACCTGTTGGCGCGCCGAGCGTTCGCCACACCGGCGGCCGGACGGCTCGACCATGCGGCCGCGCCGCGGCGTGCCATGGTCGTGGCGGTGCAGCTCGCCACGTTACTCGCGGTGGGCGCGCCACTGGTGGCGTTCACGCAGCCGTTCCTGCCGGCGTTTGCGGGTGTCGGGCTGTTGCTCGCGGGCGCGGTGGTGCTCGGTGTGGTGTTCTGGCGTAGCGCCGCCGACCTGCAGGGCCACGTGCGCGCGGCGGCCGAAGCCATCGTGTCGGCGATCGGCGAACAGCATCGTGGTCCCGGCGGGGCGGAGTCCGAGCGCTCGCTGCAGCGCGCCTACGAGCTGGTGCCAGGGCTCGGCGAACCCATACCGGTGAGCATCGCGCCCGGTTCACCGTTCGCGGGCCGCACGCTGGCCGACACGCAGCTGCGCGGTCGCACCGGCGCCACGGTGCTCGCGATCTCGCGCGGCCCGGACGTGGTGCTGGTGCCCGACGGCCACGTGGAACTGCACGCCGGCGACGTGCTGGCACTGGCCGGAACCGCCGAGGCCGTGGAAGCCGCCAAGCGCTTGTTGGCGCACGGCGAGGACGACGCGAGCGCCTGACCTCCAGGGGCCTCGCTCGTCGCGTCGCGCCAAGGCCTCGATGACGCGCTTCCGTCCCCGCAGCACCTCGATCACGACGTCGCGGTCGAGGAGGACGCCGTTCAGCGCGGCGCGGGCTTCGTGCGGCGCGTACCCCGGCGCAGGCCCCTCACGTAGGCGCTCGTGCTGCCGGGGTCGCTTCTTCCCTGCCAGAGTCCCTCGATGGCACGCAGTGTGCGCTGGCGCTCTTCCGTCATGGGGTCGCCGTAGGCACGTTCGAGGGCCTCGCGCGCGAGATCCGATACCGTGCGGCCCTGCCTGCGGGCGAGCAGGCGCAGCCGGGCGTGGATCGCTTCCGACAGGAACAACTGGGTTCGGACCATGAGGTGTATGTACGCCGCCACCGGCCGCGCTTCAAGGCCCCAGCTCGGTGCGGCCCGAAGGACGCACGCACGGCGAGGACGATGCGAGCGCATAGCGTCCGGCGCGTCCGGACGCTATGCTGCCGGAACGCGCCACCGCGGGCCCGTGAGCCCCAGACCCCGGCGGGCCCACGGGCCCGCGACACAGG
>JBEBGT010000056.1:0-12591 GCA_040081365.1 Candidatus Eiseniibacteriota bacterium
GATGCGCTGCGCCATGTCCTCGCCCGCGTGCAGCACGCGCGCGCGCCCGGCGGGGAACGCGGCGATCATGCTGGTGGTGTTGATGGGCGTGAGGTCGCCCTCGCTTGCGGCGGGATTCACCGCGAAGCTGGCGCGCAGCGTGGCGCCGGCGTACGCACGGTAGAGCCCGGTGCGCTCGAGTGGCGCGCTCATGGCGCGCGTGGCGCCGCCGCTCGACTCGATGCTCACCGGCACCTCGCGGCCGGTCTCGTCCTCCACGCGCCACTCGGCCGACGCCGGCGCGCTCCAGCGATCCCCCGGTGTGAGCGACGGTGCGGCGGTGCCGCGGCCCAGCACGAGCGCGGCCTGGTGCACGAGCGGCAGGAACGCGCCGGACAATGCAAAGTCGCTGCGCGTGGGATCGAGCGGCGTGTTGAGCGCCAGTGCGCGCGGGGCTTCCACGAGTGCGACATGCGCGTCATCGAAGCGGAGCAGTACGCGTGCGCCGGCGGCAGCGCGCAAGCCATGCACGCGCGTGAAGCGCGCCTGCGTGAGCGGCTCGCCCGGGCGCGTGGGGAAGCCATCGAGCACGGCGTGTCCCGCCACGGCGCGCAGCAGCCGCCATGTGGCGCCGGCACTGGCGGCGTCCTCAGGCCCGAACGTGCCGAGTCCCAGTTGTCGGAAGAGATCGTTCCACGCCGCCACGTCGGCGCGTGCGCCGGGCACCAACAGCAGTCCGCCACCCGCGCGGTGGAAGTCGAGTACGGCCTGCAGGTCGGTGGGTCCCAGCCGTTCGATGTCGCCGATCACCACGAGGTCGGCATCGCCCGTGCCGGCCGCGAGCTGCGAGCCGTCCAACGCGCGCACGGTGAGCCCCGACGCCGGCGAGCCGGCCTCGAGTGCGAAGCGCAGCGGCGACGGCGGGCCATCCTCGCGCAGAAGCACGCGCAACAGCCCCGCGCGGCCGGCGGCGAACACGCGGCGGTTGTCGAGCCCCAGCGCGTCGTCGGGCAGCAGCACTTCGCCGCCCGCGGCCGGCAGGCGCGACAGCGGCACCAGCGCGCGACCCTCGCCACGCGCCGCCAACGACACGAAGCCGCGCCCGAGCGAGCTGTTGCCCGACGGGTCGCTGGCGGCACCACCGGGCGTGAGCTCGCGCGCTTCGAGCGCGAAGTCCTGCGCGCTGGTGCCGCTCACGGCGTCGAACGACTGCGCATCGACCTCCAGGGCGGGCGGCGCGCCGGGGTCGGCCGCGGGTGCGAGTCCCGCGTTGGTGAGCGCGGCGTTGGCGCGGCTGCGCGGTTCGAGCGGCACCAGGTAGACGCGCGCGGCGTCCCACGGCCCGGGCGGCAGCGCGAAGCCGCGCTCACCGAAGCCGGTGCGCTGGAAGTCCGACACCCAGAACAGTTCGCGGTTCAGGGCGTGCGAGGCCTGCAGCGCGCGTGCGGCCAGTTCGAGTGCGGCCGCGTGATCGGTGGCCGACGACGACGGCGCGAGTGCGGTGGCGGCCGCACGCAGGCGGCCGGATTCGGCGATGGGCGCATCCGACAATGGTCGCGTCGTGCGGTCGTAGGGCACCAGCAGCATCTCGTCGGCGGGCCCGAGCGTGGCGAGCAGGCTCTCGACCACGCGGCGCGCCGTGGCGGTGAGCGGCCGACCCTCGCCATCGGGCGCGCCCATGCTGCCCGAGACATCGACCAGTGCCACCAGCGTGCTCGCGGCATCACCGCCGCGTGCGCGCTTGCCGCCCTGCAACGACGGCCGCGCCATGGCGAGCGCCATGCACGCCACGGCCAGCGTGCGCAGCGCCAGCAGCAGCCATTGCTTCAGGCGCAGTCGGCGGATCTCGCTCTGGTTGACCTCGCTCAAGAAGTCGAGCGACGGGAACTTGACCTCGCGCGGCTTGCGGCGCGTGAACAGGTGGATCAGCACCGGCAGTGCCGCGGCACCGAGCCCGAACAGGAACAGCGGGTTCAGGAAGTTCATCGCGCGAGCTCCTGCCACGCCAGCGTGCGCTCATCCCACGTCTCGATACGCGTGACCGGATGCATCTCCCAGCCCGACAGCCGCGGCGCGCCGTTCTGGCGCAGCCACGTGCTCGGCGGCCGGTCGTACGGCAGGTCGTAGTTGAGCCAGCCGGTGAGCCGCACGCGGCGCGGTCCGGCCGGCCATGGCGCGCGGCCGCCGGTGTTGGGGCGGAACGCCACCAGCAGCGACTCATAGCTCCAGCCACGCGCGTTCTCGCGCCACGGCGGCGTGATCTCGGCCACCATGAACGCCGTGTCGCGTTCGCCGGGGCGGCGCGCGCACTGCACCAGTTCCAGGTGCAGGTCGCCGTCGCCCGAGAGCCCGATGCGCTGCACCCAGCCATCCACGCGTACGCCCTGGGCCTCGAGCTTCGCCCGCGTGGCCATGGGTGCGCCGTGCGGCAGTGAGTCGAGATCCTGCAGCGTGAAGTCGCGCACCTGCGCGGGGGCTTCGCGGCGGTCCTTCATGGTGCGCAGGTGGCGCGTGGCCTCGGGCAGTCCCGGAGCACGGCCCAGCAGCACCAGACCTGCCATGAGTGCCGTGGCGCCGGCGGCGAAGAACAGCACGGCAGCGGAGCGCAGGATCACAGGAGCGTGGCCCGTTTCTCGAGGTAGGCGAGCAGCGCGCGGTCGAACGGCGTGCGCGTGTCGAGCGGCACGTAGTCGATGCGCTGCTCGCGGCACGAGCGCGAGTACTTGTCGCGCCACGCCTCGAGCTGCTGGCGGTAGCGCGGCGCGATCTCCCACGGCTCGGTGGTGAGCTGCGCGCCGGTCTCGAGGTCCACGAACGTCGAAGCGTCGGTGTACGGGAACTCGATCTCGTCGGGATCCAGGATGTGGAACACGATGACTTCGTGATTGCGGTGCCGGAAGTGCTGCAGGCCGCTCAGGACTTCGGCGGGCGTGTCGAGCAGATCGGAAAACAGCACGATGAGCCCGCGGCTCTTGATGCGCTCGGCCAGCTCGTGCAGCGCGGGGCCCAGCTTGGTGGGCCCGCCGGCCGCACCCACCGCCAACGTCTTCAGCACCACGTCCAGGTGCGAGCGCACCGAACGCGGCGGCACGTACGACTGCGGATGGTCGCCGAACAGCATGACGCCGACGGCGTCCTGCTGGCCCAGCATGAGGTAGGCGAGTGCCGCGGCTAGCGAGCGCGCGTACTCCAGCTTGCTGAGCGAGGCGCGGTCGGAGCGGAAGCCCATGCTGCCCGAGAGGTCGAGCAGCAGGTGCGCGCGCAGGTTCGTTTCTTCGGTGTACTGCTTGATCAGGTAGCGGTCGCTCTTGCCCAGCACCTTCCAGTCGAGGTTCTTCAAAGGATCGCCCGGCATGTAGGGGCGGTGCTCGGCGAACTCGACCGAGAAGCCATGAAACGGCGAGCGGTGCATGCCGGCGATGAAGCCCTCGACCACCAAGCGTGCGCGCACGTCGAGGTGCGCCAGGCGGGCCACCACGCTGGGGTCCAGGTAGCGACGGCCCTCGGCAGGCCCGGGGCGCGAGCTGCTCGGCCCACGCGCGGCCCCGCCGGCCGTACCGGCCGTGCCGCTCGGGGGGGTTATCGGAGGCATGTTCTTCGCCTCCGGCTGCTCCGGGGCCCTGCTCTTCGCTCAGGGCTCATCGCGGTTCCGTCTTCGTCTCGGCTTGGCGCGGGAGGAAGCGGCATGCGAATGCTCATGCCTTCTTCTGCGCGCGCCACAGGTAGTACACCGGGAAGCCCGTGGCCGCGATCAGCACGCCGGCCATGGCGCGCGGGATGAACGTGCCGGGGATGGCACCGCTGTTCGAGAAGTCGCTCCAGATGATGACGCCCGTGACCACCAGGAACACGATGGGCGTGATGGGGTAGAGCGGCGTGCGATAGCTGGGTGCGCCCTGCTCGCCGCGGGCTTCCTTGGCGCGCTGCGCGAAGATGGTGGCGGTGGTCACGCCATAGAACAGCCACGACGTGGTCACGAACCAGCCGGAGACGTCCTCGAAGCCATTGGCGAAGTACAGCCACACGCACGACAGCGCGGCCTGGATCCACAGCGCCAGTGCCGGCGACTCGCGCTTGGCATCCAGAGCACCGAGCGGCTTCCACAGCATGCCGTCGTTGGCCATGGCCTGCGTGACACGCGGTCCGGTGAGAATGGCGCCGTTCGTGGTGCCGAACGTGGACACGGCCACCAGCACGGCCAGTGCCCGCGCGCCGTTGTCGCCCAGCAGCCGGTGCACCGTCTCGGAGCCCACGGCCGCGTAGCTGGCGATCTCGTCGGGGTTCAACACGTGGTAGTAGGCGAAGTTGGTGAGCACGTACACCGCCACCACCAGCCACGTGCCGCCCATGATCGCGATCGGCATGTTGCGCTGCGGGTTCACGACCTCGCCGGCCACGTAGGTGGAGTCCGTCCAGCCGTCGTAGGCGAACAGGATGGTGATCATCGACAGCGCGAACGCCTGCATGAGCGCGTGCCCGGCGTTGCCGGCCACGAGCGGCTGGGTGATGGCGGTGGCCGCGTGCGTGGACGGGAGCGCGAACGCCGCGATGCACAGCCCGATAATGCCTAACAATTTCGCAGTGGTGAACAGCGACTGCGTGCCGGCGCCTTCCTTCACGCCGAGATAGTTGACGAACGTCAGCAGCACGATGGCCGCACAACCGACGCCGAACTCGGCCGGCTTGCCCCAGCCGATGATCTGGCAGAAGTAGAGCGCGAACACGCTCACGATGCTGGCGATCACGGTGGGCTTGATGACCCACAGGTTCGCCCAGCCGAACGTGAACGCCCACGCATTGCCGAAGCCCTCGCGGATGAACACATACAGCCCGCCGGTCTTCGGATGCCGCACCGCCAGCTCCGTGAGCACCAGCGCGCCGCAGATGGACAGGATGCCGCCCACGATCCACGCCATGATCACCGGCGTGAACCCGGGCAGCTCCTGCGCCACCGAATGCGGCGAGCGGAAGATGCCCGAGCCGATGATGTTGCCCACGGTGATCGCCGTGGCGGCGTAGAGACCGATCTGGCGCTTGAGTTCGGTGCTCGGTGTCGCGGCCATGCTTGCTTCCCCCTAGTCCGTGGCCACGCCGGCCACGAGGTCGGCGATGATGCGGTCGGGCTTGATGCCTTCGGCTTCGGCGGTGAAGTTGGTGACCACGCGGTGACGCAGCACCGAGGGGGCCACGGCGCGCACGTCCTCGATGCCGGGTGCAAAGCGGCCGTGCAGCACGGCGCGCGTCTTGGCGCCCAACACCAGGAACTGCGAGGCGCGCGGGCCCGCGCCCCAGCTGACCCACTGCTTCACGAACTCGGGCGCGCCGTCGCCGCCGCGCGTGGCGCGCGCCAGGCGCACGGCGTAGCGCACCACGTGCTCGGTGACCGGCACGCGGCGCACGAGCGCCTGCAGTTCCAGGATGGCCTTGGCGTCCAGCACCTTCTCGAGGTTCGGCACATAGGAAGACGTGGTCGAAGCCACGATCTGCTCTTCTTCCGATTGCGACGGGTAGTCGACCTGCACATTGAACATGAAGCGATCGAGTTGTGCTTCGGGCAGCGGGTACGTGCCCTCGAGCTCGATGGGGTTCTGCGTGGCGAGCACGAAGAACGGCAGTTCGAGCTTCATGGTCTGGCCGCCGGCGGTGACTTCTTTTTCCTGCATGGCCTGCAGCAGTGCGGCCTGCGTCTTGGGCGGCGTACGGTTGATCTCGTCGGCCAGCACGATGTTCGCGAACACCGGGCCCTGGATGAAGCGCATGACGCGCCGGCCGGTGGAAGCATCCTCTTCGAGCACGTCCGTGCCCGTGATGTCGCTGGGCATCAAGTCGGGCGTGAACTGGATGCGTTTGAAGTTCAAGTCGAGCACCTTGGCCAAGCTCGAGATGAGCAGCGTCTTGGCCAGCCCCGGCACGCCCACCAGCAGCACGTGCCCGCCCGCGAACAACGCGGTGAGCAACTGCTCGATGACGGCGTCCTGGCCGACGATGGCCTTGCGCAACTCGGCCATGATGCGTTCACGCGCCTGGTTCAGGCGTTCGACGGCTTCGAGGTCGGAGGCGTTGCCGGACACGGGATGTCGCCTTTCAGGAAGACGCGAACCGGGGGTCCGTGTGCGCGGCCACGCACCGCAGGCCCGGTAGGAGTGCCGCGGCCGGATCGGGGGGCCGCATGGGCCCGCCGCAAGTCCCTGCCGTGACGAAGGAATGGGGTGCGAGCCTACAGGTGCCCCGGATGGTCGGCAAAGCCTTGCGCGGCAGGCGCGGTGCCATGGCCGACCGGCGCTGAACGAGCGTGCCCGACGGGCTGGCGGGTCATGTGCCGGGCTCCCGCCTGAGCGGCCGCTGGGGCCGGCGATCGGGTCCTGCGAAGCGCGCGGCTATCGCCCGCTCAGCCGGACCACGCGCACGCGCGAGCCCTGCTCGTCGCCCTCGGTCCACGCGGCCCAGCCGCCGTGGTCGCCGCGCGCGGTGATCGCGCCGCTCTTCACGCCGCTACCCAAGTAGAGCCACGGCGACATGGTGCCGTCGAGTTCGAGCGAGCGCACCGCGAGCACGTGCCGGGCCGCCGCATCGGGCGTCTGCCCCAGTGCGCCCACGAGCGTGGAGTGCTCGAGCCGCGCCAGCATGGGCCGGCTCGGAGAACCCAGCGAGTCGGCCAGCATGCGCTTGGGGCCGGTGGCCCCGCCATCGATGCGCCACGGCGTCAGGTAGATGCCGGGCTCCGGGCGGCCGGGCAGCGAGTCGTCCTCGGGGGACTCGCCCGTGAACCACGCGTAGTGGCCGCCGCCGATCCCCATGGTGATCGCGGGCCCGACCGACGGGCAGCCCGGCAGTTTCCAGCGATCGGCCGCCATGAGCGTGTCGAACGCGAACGTGCCGCCGCCATCGTGCGACAGCGCCAGGCGCGGGTCGCGCATGTCGGCGGCAGCTCCGCGATACGCCAGCGCCACGTCGATGGTGCCGGACTCGCGCATGCTGCTGGCGAGTGCGATGTGGCAGCACGGGCACACTTCGCCCGCGATGCGCGCGTCCGGGGCCCAGGTGAGGCCGCCGTCGTGACTGGTGCTGGCCCACACTTCGGCGCGCGCGGGCTCGTCGCCCACGCCCGCTTGGCTACGGCCGTCGATCCACGCCAGGTACGGCCGGCCGTCGGGCAGCACGTCGAGCGAGGCGAAGCCGTGATAGGTGGACTTGGGGTCGATGTGATCGGAGTTCACGAGCGTGACCGAGCCGAAGTTGCGCCCGGCATCAGCGCTCACGCGCACCGCGATGTCGTCGGCGTACTGGCCGCTGTCGCGCGCCGCCGCCCACGCCAGCACCAGCATGCCCGCGCGGCCCCAGGCGGCCACGGGCCGGCTCTCGGGATAGCTCGACACCTTGCCGGGCGTCGTGTTGACGCGCACCGGCGCGCTCCAGTGCGCACCCGAATCGGCGCTCACCGCCAGCCACAGGTCCGCGCCTATGGAATCGCGCCGCACCCAGGTGAGCGCCATGCGGCCCAGGTCGTCCAGCGCCAGCGACGCATCGGCATCACGCTGCCCCGTCGGCGGCCGCAACAGGAACGCCGGCGTGACCTCGCGCACGTCACTCCACGGCGCATTGCGCGGCGCGGGCGCGCACGACAGCACGGCGCCGATAGCCACGAGCATGGCAAGTTGTACGAGTGAGCGGTGCATCGCGGATCCTCCCGGTACAAGTTCGGGTGCCGACGGGACCTGTCGGCGCCGAGCAATATCACGGGAGGGTCAGGGCAGCACCACCATCTTCTTCACAGCCGTGTCCGAGCCGCCCGTGAGCCGGTAGAAGTAGAAGCCGGGTCGCCAGTCGCTGGTATCCACCGGCAGCTCATGCTCGCCCGCCGCTTGGAGAGAACCCTCGAGCAGCCGTTGCACATGGCGCCCCTGCGTGTCGTACACGTCGAGGTCCACCGTGGCTGCGGACGCGAGCGTGAAGTGCACGACGCCATCGGAGCGACACGGGTTCGTGACGCCTACAAACCGCATGCGCGGCGCGCTTGCGGTGGGAGGGGGCGTCGAGTCGGTGCTGGCCAGACTGAGGCCGGCCACAAGTCCGACTGGCGACACGCCCATACGATCGAAGGCTCCAACGGGGAAGAGTTGGTCGGGCCCGTCTGTCATGTTCCAGACAATGCCGCTGGGTTGTGGGTCCCAATCGAGCACGCGACCTGTCGCCGCATCGATTGCCCCAAGGCAGAATCTCGGCCGGCCGCCAATGCTTCGGAACGAGCCGCCCAGGTAGGCCACCCCGTTGCGGACGACGATCTGCTTCACTTCCTGGTCGGCATCGGCGGTGATCGCCAGCGCGGAACCACTCGAGGCCCCGACCGCGGCAAAGGCGTTGCGGGGAGCCGTGCCGATGTGATTGAAGGAGCCCCCAAGGTACACGGTGGTGTCGACCTGCACGATACAGCTCACGGTCTGGTCCGCCTGCGGGTCCCAACTCGTCGCCAACCCTGTGACCCGGTCCACCGCACCGACGAAGCTGCGGCTGGCTCCACCAATGGCGGTGAACCACCCCGCGGCGCGGACAACACCGCCACTCACAACCAATCCAGTGACCTGGTCGTCGGGGTGGGGGTCCCATGCAGTCGGTGTGCCTGTGGAAAGCGAGACTTCCCCTAGCCCAGTTCTTGGCTGGCCCCCGATGCTGGCGAACGTTCCACCCAGATACGCCGTCGTGTCGACGAACGCGATCGCGGAGACGGCGCCATCGCAGTTCGGCTTCCACGACGTTGCGAGTCCGGTGACCGCATCCAACGCTGCGATACCTGGGCGTGCCTGTCCGCCGATGGTTCGGAAGGCGCCACCCACGTAGATGAGCCCTTCCCGGGCCGTCATCGTGAGCGCCTGCCCATCAACCTCGGGATTCCACGGCGTGACCGCGCCGGTGCGTATGTCGAACGCCGCCAGACCCTGCCGATGCACAGTGGGACCGACGCTGGTGAAAGTTCCACCCACGAACACGGCATCACCACTAGCGGCCATCGCGAATGGGAAGAAGTTGGGGTTCGGTGACCAAGGTTGTCCGAGCGCCGTTCGTTTGTCCACCGCACTTGCGAAAACATTGCGAATTCCACCAATGCTATCGCAAACTCCTGCCACATAGAGCGTACGGTCACGGTGTGCGAGGACCGTAAGGCTTGCGGGCGCCCCTGCATTGGGCGGCATGGTGACGCGCGGGTCCCAATCGGTGACGCTCGCCGTGGCGACATCGATTTGCGCCAGCCCTGGTCGAGCTGCACCCCCCACGCGATTGAACCCTCCAGCGATGTAGAGATGCGGGCCATCAAGGATCATTGCCGCGATGCAAGGCCCACAGTCGAAGCGATAAAGAGGCACTCGGTCGATATTGACACTCCAAGGGAGAAGCGCCCCCGACTGAAGATCAAATGCGGCTAGGCGCGTCCGGACGGAAGCACCAACATTGAAGAATCTTCCAGCTGCGAAAAGGGTGTCGTTACGGGTCTGGAGCGAAAAGACCAGATTGTCCACGTCCGGGTCCCAACTGGACAATCGCCCTTCGACTTTATCCACGGAAGCGAGAAACCGTCGCGGAACCCCCCCAACCGAAGAGAAGAAACCACCGATGTAGACTGTCGACCTTGAGATCGCCAGTGCCTGCACGAAGTCGGGTATGTCCGGGTCCCACGCTTTCACTTCTCCAGTCTGGGTGTCCACAGCCGCAACACTGTTTCGTGGCACGCCCCGAACCGTTGTGAAATAGCCGCCGAAGTACAAGGTGTTGCCGGACAGGAGCAATGTCCTTACTTCCCCATCCACATTCGGTGCCCAAGCGTCAACGCGCCCGTCGCCGAAGATGTGCGCTAGATTCCTTCTGGGCAGCCCTCCCACGCCGCTGAAGTCACCGCCGATGTACCAACCCCTATGCCCGTCCGAAATGCAGGCGAGCACAGCTCCAGCGACCCGAGGGCTCCCTGTGAGCAGAGCTCCGGTCGTCGCGTCGGTAATGGCACCTCCGCCCACGACGGGAGCCACATCATGGAAGCTCCCACCGACGTACAGCGCACCGCCGAGCACCGTCGCCGCCGTGAGCGCCACGTTGGGGTCGACTCCCCAGAGCTGCTGATCGACCTGCTGAGCACTGGCGTCGCTCACGGAGGACGCCACCATCCAGAGGATCAGCGCGCCCACCACGCACACCGCAATCCAGGCTTGCGACAGGCCTAGGCCCTCGGCGTGCGCGTGGTAACCCTTGATCCCATCTTCGCAACTCGCGTGGCAGGGAAATCTCATGTGCACTCGCCTACCGGACAAGCGGAATTGTGGCAAGCCGTATGCCGCCGTCGAAGCTGAGCTTGGCATAGTACATCCCACTTCGGACTGGAGTCCCTGCGAGGTCCGCCGTATCCCAGGTCAGAGTAGTGGTACCAGGGCCGAGCACTCCGTTCACGAGAGTGCTGCTGACGCGCCCCATTACGTCGAAGATGTCCATTCGTACCCTCAAAGAGGTCGGAAGTTCGATCCGCCAACTGATGCGACCACTCCGCGGTCGGAACTCCACCATGCGCATCTTGACCGTGGGATGCGCTGAGCCATCCTCGTCCACGGCAGTGACGGCCGCAGCGGCACCGGGCCTACGCAGAACGAAGTCCGTGTCCGCAGGCGCACGCCAGTGCATTTGGGAAATTGCGATCCCCTGAGTGCCGACGCCGCAAACGCCTCCACGTGGTTGTCCCCATGCAGTGAAGCCGGCCATGAACTCACGATCGTCAACATCCTTTAGATATTCGGTCCCATTCCAACCCCACACAGTGGAGTCGGGGGCGAGATGAGCGAATAGCGCTGGAGTTGCGCGCGGGTTCTTCCAGTGCTCAGGAGTCGTGTCCGACGGGGCCCTCCCCAGATCGAGGCGCTGATACCGGACGCTGCTTGGCGCTGGATTGTTCAAACAGTTGCCGTCGTTGTTGCTGAAGAGCATCCACCAGCGTGTCGACGACGCTCGATCATGCATGAGCATTGGACCTTCCAGGAAGGCAAAGCCAGTCGAGTCGACTCCAGTATTGCGGTAGATTCCCAAATCTACCCAACGCTGCATCGATCCGATGGTCCGGTTCCTCGCGAGTCCAACGAGTGTCGCAGTGGAGTTCACGGCGGTATTTGTGTCCCCCGCCGAGAAGAGAAGGTAGAATACTCCGGCGCTATCGGGGTGAGCGAACACGAATGGGTCGCGCAGCTGTCTTCCAGCGGTGCTACTGAAGCGGCGCCGTGCCGCCCAGGTCGTCGTGTCCGCGGTCAAGACAGGCGTGTCATAGCGATTCCACTGAGTGTTACACGTGTCCAAGTCAGTCGTCGCCGCATACCCAATGCTTTGATCGAAGTTCGGGCCCACTCCACAGTAGAAAAGAAACGTCGAGTCGCCATGCTCCACGATGTGCGGCGCCCAGACGTTGAAGCGATCCCAGTTGAACGTCGAGGCGAGCTTGGGAAGTAGTCCGCCGAGATCCACTCGCCACGTGCGCAGATCTGAAGACCAAGCGTGACCCAATCCGGGCTCGGCTGCATCGCTGTCCTTGTGCCGAATATAGAATAGGTGATAAAGGCGTTTGTGCGTGGCTTTCGTGATGTTCTGGTAGAACGCGAAGTCTTTGGTCGAATATCCCGCCACGGGGTCGGCGAACAGCACATAGTTGAAGAGCGAGTCCAGTGGCGCGGTCGCGCCACAGGCGGTGGCCAGCAGCGAAGCCGCGGAGCCGGTGCCGGAGCTGGACGTCAGTTCAAGTGCCGCATCTTCCAAGGGCAAGGCCGTGGCCGCCGCGGCCGTGAGCGAAGTGTCGTTCGTGCCGGTCACCTCAAGAGGGACTTGCCACTGGCTGTCGAGTCCGACAACTGTGAGATGTGTGGTCGCGCCAAGGCCTACGCCGCGCAGCGACACGGAGGTACCGCCCGGGGTGTCATCCGTGGCGACGGACACGATTGCCGGGGGCAGCGTCGCACTCACGCCACCGTTGAACGTGGCGAGGTTGGACCTCTCGAGTCGGGGGCTACCGAGTCCCGCGTCTCCGTTCGCAGCGACCTCGAACTGCCCCGACGAGCCTGCGGGCAGGGTGAATACATACCGCGCAGACGTCACAAAGGCCGAGCCGGGCGCCCGCATGTTCGTCGTCCATACGTGGGTGCGCTCTTCGGCGTTGCTGCGCCAGGCGCCGTCGTGAACACCCGCAAGGCTTGGATCGGTTGACGATGAATCAACCTCTGGCCGGACGTCTCCTGCGCGATTGCAAGTCCATCGTAGGACCCAGTCGCCCGGTAGGCTCTGCTCGCCCTGCCCCGCGCGGACGACCAGCGTACAGCGCGTGGCCTCCGTGAAGGCAAGTTCATTTGAACCTGTCGACCAAAGCAGCGAGATCGCCCCTGCGGGCGCCGCGATCATGGTGCTCATGCAGATGGCGAGGATGCTCAGGCGGAGCAAGATGTTCCGCATCGGGGTGCCCTCATTGTGGTTCCGCTTCCACGTGTGGGGTGCGAATTGGCCGGCTCTTCCGGGTTTCGTGTGGCTGGATTCAAGCATGCCGCGTGATCCCCGCCGGGTAGAGATCGAGCCCGCCGCAGTGGAAGTAGATCGCCTCGCGGA
>JBEBGT010000472.1:0-3356 GCA_040081365.1 Candidatus Eiseniibacteriota bacterium
GACCGAGACGGTGGATGCGAACGGCATCACCGGCCGGAACACCTCGCTGGCCCTGGACCGCACGGGTGAGCCGGTCATCGCCTACACGGCGCGCACCGGTAAGGGCTCGTTCCGGGTGGCGTCCGCCAGTGTTCAGTTCGGTGGCAAGCCGGCCGATAACGGTGGTCAGGTTGCTCCGGCACGTTCATTGGCGGCGTGGCCGCTCCCTTACAAGGGCGGCGCGCTGAACGTCTCGTTCGTGATCCCGTCCCGCGGTGGCGCCGCTGAGGTCCGCATGATCGACCTCGCCGGCCGTCATGTGCGCACGCTCACGCGTGGCACCGCCGAGGCTGGTCGCCAGGTCATCGCCTGGGACGGCCGCGACGACTCGGGTCGGAATGTCGCGAATGGCGTGTACTTCCTCGTCGCCCGTACGGGTGGCGCGGAGTCCAAGCTCAAGCTGGTCGTGCTGCGGTAAGCGCCGTCTCACCCCGTGAGGCTGCGCTGATCGCAGCCCGCCCGGGTGCCAGACGCCACCGCAGCCGGCTCAAACCGCATTCACTGGGTGAGTGCCGCAGGCACAAGACCTCGCAGGCACGCCCGGAACGAACGTTGAAAGGGGATACACCCATGGCCGGCTGGAAGCAGCAGATGGCGGAAACCGCGCGCAAGAACCGCGTGGAACTCGTGGAAGCGAAACTGACGCGCCGGGACCTGTTCAAGATGGGGCTCCTCACGAGCTCCGGGTTCCTGGTCGCGAAGATGGGCCTGTCGTCGCGTAACGCGACGGCCGGGGGGTCGGTCGTGAGCCCGCCGACCACGCCCTGGATCGAGCAGCTCCCGATCCCCGCCGTCACGGCACCGCTCTCCGTGGAGGAGATGGGCGGGTCGTACCCGACGCAGTTGTGCAACACGGCCGCCGGCGAGATGGGGCGTTCGGATGGCCATCAGTACTGGGAGAAGTTCGACCCGGCGAACATCGACTGCTACGTGAATGACAACCGCCCGGCAAAGGCCAGCTGGCACCGTGAGCTACCGCTCGACGACGTGTGGCTGTTCAACGGCATGTTCCCGGGGCCCCGCATCCATGCGCAGTACGGCAAGCCCGTGATGATCCGTTTCAAGAACAACCTGTCCACGCTCGCGGATCACAAGGGTTATGGCCGTCCCACGCCGACGACCCACTTGCACAACGGCCACACCGAGTCCGAGTCCGACGGCAATCCGCTCGACATGATCGACTCCGGCTGCTGGAAGGACCACTTCTACCTGAACAACCGCGCCGGCTTCACGGATCCCAGGTTCGGGCCGGAAGGCGACATGCGCGAGACCATGACCACGCTCTGGTATCACGATCACTGCCTCGACTTCACCGCGCAGAACGTGTACCGCGGCAACATGGGCCTGTACTACCTCTTCAACGAGTTCGACACCGGCAACGAGAACGACAGCAACCCGAACGCCTGGCGACTGCCGAGCGGCAATTTCGACGTGCCGCTCGTGTTCCATGATCGCGTCTTCGATCCCCAGGGCCGGGGCTACTTCGACATGTTCAACCTGGACGGCATCATCGGCGACAAGTACACCGTGAACGGCAAGATCCAGCCGTTCATGCGCGTGGCGCGTCGCAAGTACCGCTTCCGGATGCAGAACATCGGCACGAGCCGCTTCTACAACTTCTTCCTGTCGAACGGCCAGACGATGACGCAGGTGTCCCATGACGGCAACATGCTGCCGAAGCCGCTGGTCGTGAAGAACGTCCGCTTCGCGGTGGCGAACCGTGCCGACATGATCATCGACTTCAGCCGTCTGGCGAGCGGCACCCAGCTGTACCTGGTCAACTGCCAGGAACAGAAGGATGGCCGCGGTCCGACGGGCAAGATCCTGCCCGTGGCGCTCGGCACCAAGGTGCTCAAGTTCATCGTCGATGGCACGCTGGACGCCACCGACAACAGCCGCATCCCGACGAAGTTCTTCGATCTGCCGCCGGTCGTCCGTGCGGAAGCCGTGACCGAGCGCACGTTCGTGTTCGATCGCACCAATGGTGGCTGGAGCGTGAACGGCAAGCAGTTCGATCACAATGTGATCTCCGCGAGCCCGCGCCAGAACACGGCCGAGATCTGGAACATCGTGAACAACTCGGGCGGCTGGATGCACCCGATCCACGTCCACTTCGAGGAACACCAGATCCTGTCGCGCAACGGCAAGACGCCGCCGGCGGACGAGATCGCGCGTGAGGACGTCATCTGGCTGGGTCACGGCGAGACGGTCAAGACGTTCCGCCGTTTCCGTGACTACCTGGGCCGTTACGTGACCCACTGCCACAACGTGGTGCACGAGGATCACGCCATGATGTTCCAGTGGAAGATCGTTCCGTAGCTTGCAGCATCCGAAACGGATTTCGCGCAGTGCTGTGCAGTGAAGCCGCTGGCCGGGCCCCGATCGGGGCCCGGCACCGGCTGCAACCCGGGGGTTGCCCGATGAATCGCAGGCAGATGCTGGCGCTGTTGGGGATCATTCCGGTCGCCGCCACGGCGGTACCGGTGATCCAGTACTTCGAGGAGAAGAACCGCCCGCGCAAGATCCGACCGGTCACGGGGTACCACGCCGAGTACTTCCCGAACGTGACGCTTCGCGACCAGGACGGCCGTAAGGTCAAGCTCTACGACGACCTCCTGAAGGGCAAGAACGTCCTCATCAACTTCTTCTACGCCAACTGTAAGGACGGCGTCTGTCCGGTCACGACCGAGAACCTGGTGAAGTTCCAGAAGCTGCTCGGCGACCGCTGCGGCACGGAAGTGTTCATGTACTCGTTCTCGCTCGCGCCCGAGCAGGACACGCCCGCGCGGCTCAAGCACTACCAGCAGATGCACGGCGCCGGCCCCGGCTGGACGTTCCTCACCGGTTCGCCGCGCGATCTCGAGATGTGCCGGGTGCGCTTCGGGTTCACGGACCCCGATCCCGAACTGGACCGCGCCAAGACCCAGCACACCAACGTGGTGCTCATGGGCAACGAGCCGCACCAGCGCTGGATGGCCTCACCGGCCATGACGAATCCGGAGTTCCTGTTGGACCAGATGACCCGCGTGGCGGGCCTCAAGGTCTGAGTTCACGCGCTTCGCGATCGGCCCTTCGTGTTGCCAGCCGATGGCTCGCCGGCGGTCGTGCAGACGGCACGATTCATGTGCCCACCCGTGTTCATCGAAAGCCAACTTTGTTTGGTCGTGACGAAGTTCTGTCGCGTGCAACTGAACGATGCAGTGTTCTGGGCGAACTCACCCAGAGTCCTTGTAAGTGGTCTGTGAAAAACATCCAAAGCGGTCATGGAATGGGACTACAGGATACTTATACTCATGTCTCACCGAACTTCTTCCTGT
>JBEBGT010000057.1:0-12587 GCA_040081365.1 Candidatus Eiseniibacteriota bacterium
CGGCGCGACCAACTTCTTCGGCGATATCCTGTCGGATCTCGCCAGCGAGCTGTCCGGCAGCCTCGGCCTCGCCGGCTCCGTCAAGGCCAGCGACAAGCTCTGCTGCGCCCAGGCCCAGCATGGCTCCGCCCCCGACCCAGCCGGTATCGGCCACCCCGCCGTCCGGGCCCAGTGCTACCCCGCGCCCGCACTGGGCGGTCCTGACCGCCGTATTCGCCGTGGCCCTGCCCGGCTATCTGGCCGGTGCCGCCCCCGGGCTCCTGTGGGGCGACTCGGCCGAGATGCAGATCCTGGCCGTCGTGGGCGGCGTGGCCCACCCCACCGGCTACCCGTTGTTCACGCTGGTCGGCCGCCTGTTCACGGCGTTCGGCCCTGGCGACCTGGCGTGGCGCTCGACGCTCCTGAGCGCCACGTTCGCCGCCGCCACGCTCACGCTGCTGCTGGCGTTCCTGCTCGCGCGCGGCTTACGCACGCTGGCGGCACTGGCGGGTGTGGCTGCGTGGGGACTGTCGTTCACGTTCTGGGCCACCGCGCAGCGCTCGGAAGTGTACTCACTCGCCACGTTCATGGCGGTGGGCGCGCTCTGGTGCACGGTGCTGGCGCTCGAACGCGGCACGCGCGCCCCGCGGCTCGCCGCCGGCACGCTGCTGGGACTCACGCTCGCCGGGCACATGGCGTTCGCGCCGTGGGTGGCCGTGGCCGGGCTCGTGCTGGCGTGGAACGTGCCGCGCGCTGGCGTGCGCTGGCTGGGCGACGAGCTGCTGCTGTTGCTCGCGTTCCTGGTGGGACTCGCGCCCTATGCCTACCTGCCGTGGGCCGACCACGCGAGGCATGGACTCAACTACCTGCAGTTGGTGGAGGTGGCCAACTGGCCCGCCTCGCCCGTGCCCGAGGGATTCCGCACCACGCTCGAGCGCTTCGTGTGGCTGCTCACCGGCCGCAACGAGATGCCCCCGATCCCACTGTCGCCCAACCCGCGAACGCTGGCCAAGAACGGCTCGGACACCTTCTTCCTGTTCGCGCTGTTCGAGCTGGGTCCGCTCGCCGCCGTGGCCGCCGGGTTCGGGTTGCGCGCGCACTGGCGTGCGTCGCGTGTGCAAGTGCCGCTGTTGTTCGGCATGCTCGCGGCCTCGGTGGTGTTCTCGGCCGTGACGAGCGGCTACAAGATCCTGTCGGTGTTCCTGATCCCCTGCTACCTGACCATGGCCGTGTTCGTCGCGCTGGGCGCGGAGTCGGCGTTGGCCCGCTTCGGCCGCACCGGCACGGCGTGGGCGCTGGTCACGATGCTGCTGCTCGTGAATGCCGGACTCGCGCACGGCGCGCGGCTCTACAGCTACGATCACCCGATCGGCCCGTTCCGCTCGAAGGTCCAAGAGGAGGACGACCGGGTCGAGCGCTCGCTGCTCCCCGACATGTCGCACGAGACCCAGGCGCGGCGCTTCATCGAGTCGGCCGCCCAGGTGCTGCCCGACAACTCGCTGGTGATCACCGAGTGGCGCGAGTACATGGCGCTCCAGTACCTGCAACACGTCGACCGCCGCCGGCTGGACCTGGTGCTGCAGCCCTCGGGCTACCCCACGCTGCTGCACAAGGTGGCGTGGTGGGAACAGCACCACAACCTCGTCATGCGCCCGGTGGTGGTGATCGTGGGCCCGATGACACCCATGGCGCAGCATCTGGTCGAGGCGGACACACTGCGCCTCGCGACCGGCCAGCTCGCGGTGGTCACACACGTGCCGCTGCGCTACGAGCTGCCGCCTCTCAAGGTGCTGGCGAAGCGGCACTGAGGAGCTTCGACCGCCCCTCGCGTTGCGCTTGCGGGAAGAGCACCGCACAACCGAGCCGGGAAGCCGAGGAGCGACCGATCGGGGGGTTCCGGACGCACGGAACTGGAATGCGATGCGTAAGGCGCGAGCCCCTTTCGAGACTCGCGCCTGCGCGTTTCGCGGCGTGACGCCGGTCAGTCGAGCTTGACCGTGCGCGTCGTCGCGGAGTTGCTGCCGTTCTCCAGGCGATAGAAGTAGACGCCCGCTGCGGCCGGACGGCCGTGGTCGTCGCGGCCGTCCCACACCACCGAGTACGGGCCCGCGAGCTGCGTGGCGCCGTCGATCAGGCGCCGCACGCTGCGGCCCTGCGCGTCGAACACGGTGAGCCGCACGCGAGCCGCCGTGTAGAGCTCGTAGGCGATGAGCGTGTTCGAGCGGAACGGCGTCGGTCGCGAAGGGGACAGCAGGAGCGCCCGTGTCAGGCCCGACGGTACGGGCGGCACGGACAGCAGGCCGTCGCCGTGGTCGCCGAAGATCTGGAACGTGAACGCCTGCGAGTACGCCACGCCCCCCACCGCCGCGGGATCGTTCACGTACCAGCGGCCGTGGAAGCGCTGACCCACGAGCGCGGCGTTGGTGGGGATGGCGAGCGTGGCCGAACCGAAGCCTGCTCCCTGCAGCGTCACCTCGATGCGCGCGAACGAACCCGTGGCGGGGATCACCGGGTCGGCCGGCGGCTCGTTGGCGTCGATCACGAGCACGGCGTTCGCCCCCCCGAGCGCGCGCTGCACGCCCACCGTGAACGACGGGTTGCCGAGCAGCGCCGGCTCCAGTGCGACCGCCTGCGGGGCGATGCCACCGGTGCCGGGCGCGCCACTGCCGCTGTTCTGCGGCACGAGTTCGGCCTCGCTGTAGAGCGACGGGCGATCGAACGGGAAGACGCCGTCACGCACACGGTTGTCGGTGAGCACCTCGCGCAGGAACGCCACCAGCGCGGCCTGCTGCTGCGGGGTCAAGCCGAGCGGACGGATGACCGGCGGCTTGTTGGGCGCGTTGAAGTCGCCGCCGCGGTTGTAGAACGCGACCACGTCTTCGAGCCGGTTGAAGCGACCGACGTGGAAGTAGTTGCGGCGCAGGCCCACGTTCCGTAGCGACGGCGTCTTCATCTGGCCCTGGTTCGTGATGCTGCTGGTGACCGCCATGCGGCCGATGTCCTCACCCGCCGGACGCACCCCGATGTAATGGAAGTTGTTGTCCGAGAACAGCGACCCCGCATGGCAGCCCGCGCAGCCGAGCGCACCGAAGAGCGTCTGCCCTTGCTGCTGCTGCGGGGTGAGCACCGCGGTGCCGGCGATCACGGAGTCGATCCTGGCCTGGTTGCTGAGCAGGGTGCGTTCGTAGGTGGCGATCGCGAACGCGATGCGCGCCGGCGTGATGGCTGCGGTACCGAATGCCTCGGCGAAGAGCTGCGGGTAGGTGCGGTTCGCGATCCAGGTCTTCAAGTCCGCCGGGATGAACGCCGCCAGCGCCAACGGCTGCACGCTGTTGAGCCGCGCGACCACGGCGGGCCAGTCTCGCCCGATGTGGCCCATCTCGACACTCGAGAGCGGCGGTCCCAGCACCTGGTTCTCGAGCGCGCCACCGTTGCGGATCAGTGTGTCGCCGGTGACAGGGTCCAGGAACACGGGCAGCGCGCGACCGTCCCAGAACGTCGCGGGCGCGAAACCGGCATTGATGTGCGACGGCGAACCGCGACCGGTCACCTGCGGCTCGATGCCCGCCACGGGTGCAGTGGCATAAGAGCCATCGGCGTTGGCCTGCGGCACGCCGGGCGAACCCGTGATGTCGTCGGGAGTGCCGAGCGCGCCGTCGGGGCCTGCGTTCGTGAACGCAGCCTGGCCCTGCACGGGGCGCGTGTCGCCACCGCCGCCCTCGGCGCGATGGCAGGTGCCGCACGCCGACGTGCGCGACGACGACAGTTGCTCGTCCCAGAACAGCACCTTGCCGAGGTTGGCCTTGGCCGCGGTGATCGGGTTGGCCGGCGGCACGGGCATGGGCGGCAAGGGAGCTAGCGGCGGCGGGCCGACCTGCGCCAGGGCGACGATCGGCAATAGCACGAGCACGTACTTCAAGCGGCGGACAACCGGACTGAGCTTCATGACTCTCTCCCGTTCGTGGGTCGAACCGGGTGGCGGCGGGCCGAGGCGCTGGGTGGCGCCTCGGGGTGGAGTGCGGCCCGCTCGTGGGGAGCGAACGGCCGCGGTCGCGAACCCAGCACCGCAAATCACGGTCCAGCGTTGGTCAAGCGCGTGACGCAATCGGCAACTCGTTGGGATTGAACGTGCTCAAGACGATGCCTCATGTGGAATCTCAAGCCAAGGACCAGTCGGGGTGAACCGGAGGGGACACCCGGTCGCCAGGCGTTGTCCGGGAGAGGTCACCCGGCGTTGTGCTCGGAAGATTCGTGCTGCGCCGGAGTCGTACGCGCCCACGGCAGTCCGGCGGCCTCCGGGTAACGACTTGCGGCGGCCCGCCCCGCTCGGGGTCGGCGCCGGTGCGACTGAGCCACAAGCACTTACGGGCCCCGGCGGCCCAGCACGAATCTTCCGAGCACAAGGGAGGGGAACGAAAACGCCGCCTCCCCGAAGGGCGGCGGCGCGGTCGGTGTCCGGTCCGCGGCGCTTATCTGGCGATCGTCAGCCCGCGCGGTCCGATGTACTCGCTCATCGGGCGGATCAGGTGATCCTCGGCGTGCTGCTCGATCACGTGGGCGGCCCAGCCGGCGGCACGGCCGCAGGCGAACAGCGCCACGAACGACGCCGGCTTCAAGCCCAGCGACTGCAGCACGAGCGCGGTGTAGAACTCGACGTTCGTCTTGAGATTGCGGCCGGGCTTCACCTCGTCGAGCACGCGCAGCACGGTGCGCTCGACCTCGCGGGCCAGGTCGAAGAGCTGCTTGTCGTTCAAGATCGCGCCGCCCATCTCCTCGGCGACCGCACTCAGCACCTCGGCGCGCGGGTCGCGCACCTTGTACACGCGGTGCCCGAATCCCATGATGCGCCGCCCCGAGGCGAGTTCGTTGCGCACCCACGGCTCGGCGTTCTCGACCGTCTTGATGTCGAGCAGCATGTCGAGCACCGGTCCCGGCGCGCCGCCGTGGAGCGGGCCCTTCATGGCGCCGATGGCACCCGTGATCGCGCTCACCATGTCGGAGCGCGTGCTGGCGATGACGCGTGAGGTGAACGTGGACGCGTTCATGCCGTGGTCGATGACCGTGACCCAGTAAGTGTCGAGCGCCTTGGCCGCAATGGGATCCGGCTCCTTGCCGAACACCATGTAGAGGAAGTTGGCCGCCAGCGACAGGTCGGTGCGCGGCGCGATGGGCTCGAGCCCGGCCGTGAAGCGCGCATGCGCAGCCACGATCGTGGGAAAGCGCGCCACCAGCATCTTGGCGTTGTCGAAGTCCGCACCCGGCGAGATGTCGTTCGGGTTCTTCAAGTCCAACGACAGCGTGGCGCACGCCATGCGCAACGTGTCGATCGGCGGCGCGCCCTTCTTGGCGGCGTCGCGCACCATGTCGAGCGTCGACTCCGGCAGCGCGCGCTGCTGGGCGATGGCGCGCGTGAGTTCCTCGCGCTCATCGGCCGACGGCAGGCGGCCCTTCCAAAGCAGGAACGCGGCCTCCTCGAACGTGACCTTGCCGGCCAGCTCCTTCAACTCGTAACCGCCGATGATCAGCACGCCGTTCTGGCCATCAACGTGGCTCATGCGCGTCTGCGCTGCGACCACGCCATCGAGGCCGCGCGGCTTGGTGTCGGAAGGCGTTCCGGACATGAGGACTCCTCTTATGGGTATGCCGTTCCGACCTCGGAACGATGGGTGGTGAATGAGTGCAGGCACTATCGCATCGCCCCACCGGCGTGCGCAACGCCACGGGCACGCACGCGGCACCTCGGTGGCTTCGGCCGGAACGGCGCGCTACTGAACCGCGGCGGTGCCGAAGCGCGCCATGAACTCCGCGGTGTCGGCGCCCAACGCGGGCGGCACGTGGCGCACCGGCGGCCGCGCGGCGTCGATCCGCCACGGCAGCGACAGCAACGGCACCGAGTGGCCATCGGCCAATGTGTACGGCGCCACCATGCCGCGCTCGGCCAGTGCGGGATCGCTCACCGCCTCCAAGACGTCGCGCACCGGCCCCGCCGGAACGCCGGCCTGCCGGAATCGCGCCAGCCACTCCGCGCGCGGCGCGCTCGCGAAGCGCGCGGCCAGCCAGCCGATCACGTCGGCGCGGTGCAGCACGCGGTCCGGGTTCGCGGCCCACGCGGCATCGAGCCCGCGCGCGGGCTCACCCAGCGCCTCGCACACCCGGCGCCACTGTGCGTCGTTGCCAACGGCGAGCACGAACAGCTCGCCGTTCGCAGCGGTGAAGGTCTGGTAGGGCACGATGTTCGGGTGCGCGTTGCCGTGCCGGCGCGCAGGCTTGGCCGTCGCGAGCGCGCCTTGGGCCACGTTCACGAGCGAGTGCACCCCCACCTCGGACAACGCCACGTCCAGATGCGCGCCGGTGCCGAAGCGGAAGCGGCCGACGAGGGCCGCGAGGATCGCGGCGGCCGCATGCACGCCGGTGAGAACGTCGACCAGTGCCACACCCACCTTGAGCGGCGGGCCGTCGGGTTCGCCCGTCACGCTCTGCAGTCCCACGAAGCCCTGCAGCACGGCGTCGTAACCCGGCAGCTCGGCATAGGGCCCGCTCTGGCCGTAGCCGGTGATCGAGCACACCACCAGTTCGGGGGAACCGCGGCGCAGCGAGGCGGCATCGAGCCCGAACGGTACCAGCGCGCCGGGCAGGAAGTTCTCCACCACGACATCCGCCGCGGCGGCCGCGCGGCGAATGGCCGCGAGCTGGGTGGCATCGTTGAAGTCGAGCGCGGCCGAACGCTTGTTGCGGTTCACCGACAGGTAGTACGCACTGGCACTGCCCACGAACGGCGGGCCCCACGAGCGCGTCTCGTCGCCCAGGCCCGGGCGTTCGACCTTCCACACGTCGGCGCCCAGATCGCCCAGCAACTGCGTCGCGTAGGGCCCAGCCAGCACGCGCGACAGGTCGAGCACGGTGAGACCCGCGAGCGGGCCCCTGGCACCGGCTGCCGTCACGCCAGCGTGCGCCCGGCCAGATCGGCCACGAACGGCGCGGACTCGAGCGGCCGGCCCGTGGCACGGCGCGTGAGCTCGCGCCAGTCGTAGCGGCGGCCCGGACGGTAGTAGTCGCGGATCAGGAACTCGGCCACCTGCGGCGACTGCACGTAGCGCGTCCAGACGTCCGCGCCACCGCCCAGCACGCGGCGCAGGATGTGGTCCTGCAGCTGCGACGCCAGCATCTCGCCCAACTGGTAGTTGTGATAGTAGGCCGGCGCGACGCTGAAGTGGATCTTCGCCGCCCAGTCCGGCGCATGCCGGCCCTCGGGACGCTTCAGCCACTGGAAGCGCTCGACCAGGTCCCACCACAGCGTGCGCAGGTCCTGCTCGGGGTCGCGATAAAGCGCGCGCTCCATGTGCACCATGACCATCATCCAGCGCGTCTGCACCAGCAGCTGTTGGCGCACCGCGCGCGCCACCGGCTCGGCGTAGCGCACGAGCTCGGCCTCGGGGGCCTGAGCCCAGACACGCAGCCACACCGGGTTGCGCGATAGCCGTCCGAACAGCATCGCGCTGGCCTCGGTGCTGAGCACGTGCGCCTGGCTGCGCAGCAGCCATGGCAGGTCAGCGGCGATGTGCTGGTCGTACACCGCGTGGCCGAACTCGTGCAGCATGGTACCCATCCAACGGTCGGTGGGCTTCACATTGCACAGCACGCGCACGTCCTGGCCGCGGTCGATGCTGGTGCAGAACGCATGCTGGCACTTGCCCGGCCGCTCGAACAGGTCCGAGCGCTCGAGCATCGGGCGGATGTCGAAGCCCACGGCCTTGAAGTAGCGCTCGGTGAGTGCCACCAGGTCGTGCTGGGCATAGAAGCCGTCGAGGCTCACCTCGGACGGCGGTGCTTCCTGGAAGAACGGATCGGCGTAGTGCCACGGCCGCAGCGCGCTGACGGCGATGCCGAGCCGCTCGGCCAAACGGGCATCGAGGTCGCCCTTGTAGTCCTTCCAGAGCGGCGTGGTCTCGCGCTCCAGCTCGTCGAACAGCGCGAACAGCTCGGTCTCGTCGAGCTCGTCGAGTTCCAACGACATCGAATAGAAGTTGTCGAAGCCAAGGCTGCGCGCGCCCTCGTTGCGCAGCCGCACCAGCGCCAACAGGTCCGACTCGACCTGCGCGCCGATCTGCTTGCTGGCCTCCCACGCGCGCTGGCGTAGCCCGCTGTCATCGGAGCAACGCAACACATCGATCAACTCGTTGTCCGAGACGGCGCGGCCGTCCAGCTGGGCGCGGTACTGGTTGAAGCGGCTCTCGAGTGTCTTGGACAGCTTCACCTGGCGCTCGATCATGTCCGGGGCCAGCTGCAGCTTGCGGTGCGCGTGGTGCAGCAGCGTGAGTTGACGGTCCAAGAGCGGGTCGGCGAGCGGCCCGGCCGCCTGGAGCGCGGTGAGCCGCGCGAACGCATCGCGGCGCGAGAACAACATGCTGATCTGCGCCTCGAGCCGGCCGCTCTCTTCTTCGTACCGGGTCTCGCCGGTGGTGTTGGCAAGCCACGCGGCTTCGCAGTACGCGCGCTCGAGCGGGCCCAGTTCGGCGACAAGGGCGGTGATGAACTCGGTCAGTTCGCGCTCGCGCGCATCCTCGCGGGCATCATGGACGGGGGCCGACGTGGTCACGGGACTACCTCCGAAGCGGACTTGTCGCAAGGCGGGACGAGCCCCGCAGTCTGGCCGCAACTCCGATAATGGGCAAGTGCCGTACCACCCGAGTCGTGATTCGTATGTGAATCACTCAGCGCCTGGCCACCAGCTCGCGGTAGAACTCCGGACGGCGGTTGCTGAACAGCGGCGTGATGTCGGTCAGCCGCTTGTGGCGCGCCACCGTCAGGTCGCAGTCCGCCGCCATCGCCACCTGCGCGGCCTTGCCGGCCCGCACCATCACCTGGCCGTGCGGGTCCACGACCTGGCTGCGGCCGGTGAACGGCACCGTGCCCGCCGGGCGCGTCTCGGTGCCGGTGCGGTTGGCGGTCACCGTGTAGAGCCGGTTCTCCAGGGCGCGCACGCGCATGGCCTCCTGCGCGTTGGCGAACACCAGATTCGACGGATGCGCGATGACATCGGCCCCCTGCAGCGCCAGCACGCGCGCGGCCTCGGGGAATCGCCAGTCGAAGCAGATCAGCATACCGACCTTGGCCGGCCCCACCCGGTGTACCGCCAGCGGCAGGTCGCCGGGCGAGAACCAACGCGACTCGTTCTCGAACAGGTGCAGCTTCCGGTACACCGCCTTCACGCCCTGCGGGCCCACCAATAGCGCGCTGTTGTAGATGCGCCCACGCGCGTGCTCGGGGAAGCCCGCGATGTAGTGCCGGCGCTCGCGCTTGGCGGCGGCGGTCAGCATGCGTGCCGTGAGCCCGGTGTGCGCGTCCTCGGCGAGCGCCGCGACCTCGGCCTTGGACGAGAACACGTAGCCCGAGCTCCACAGCTCGGGCAGGATCACGAGCTGCGCGGCCACGGTGCGCGCCAGCGCAAGGCCGCGCTCGAGGTTGGCTTCGCTCGCCCCGAACACCGGGCGGCCCTGCACGAATGCGACGCGGAATGAGGTCATGCGCGCGACCGTAGCGCGCGGGCGCGGGCTTGGGAAGTGCGCCGGCGCTGGCGCTACGAAAGGAGACCGGCGGCCGGACCGAAGTCCGACCGCCGGTACCAGACGGGTCCCTCACGACCCGTGTCGCCCGCGCAAAGGCGGGCGGATGTGGCGCCAAGGGGCGCCGCCGTGACTCAGGACGGCGACGACATCTCAGCCAACATCCGGGAATCGAGGGAAGTGAGGGGTGCGCCGGCGCTTTCCTGAACGACCATTCGCGCCACCGCCACCGCGTTCACCAGCTGCACTTCGCGGCCCCGCAGCAACACAAAGAACTCCTGGCCCCGCTGATTCATGAAGTCGGAGACCCGCTGCGAGGGACGATCCAGAGGCATCCAGACGCGTCCTGAAACCGAACTGCCGTCGGTCAGCCATACTTCTGCGTCCTCCTCACGCGACGGCGAGAAGCCGCGCGTGAACACGTCGCTCTGCAGCACGCTCGAACCCGGCACGAGCCTCAGCAATCGCACACGATTGACGAGCTCGATCCGGCCGTCCGAACCGGATGCCACAGTCAAGAACCGCGACGGTGAGTTGAGCTTGGCGAGGATCGTCTGGTGACGGCTGCCCGACGGGTCGAGGTCGAGAAAGATCTGGCCTTCGGCCGCCCCGTCGTGATCGGCGGTCCAGTACGTGACTGCGACCCGCCGTTTGGGGATGTAATGATCCATCTCAAGGACTCCTTCCTCGAGCCCGGCCGCCGCACCCCCCGTGAGGCACGCTTCCGTGCCGGGAACGGGTGAACGATCCGCGCTGCTCGCGGGTTCAGTAGAGCAAACCGCAAGCCAACGCGGTCGACTGCATGGTCCGAGGGCGACTTGCGCGATTTGGCGTGCACTTGCGGCCACCCGGAGCCAGGACCATGCGCCGGGGCCACGACGCGGTCGCCTTGCATGCCGCACGCGCGGCGCGCTCGGCTCCGGGCAGCTTGCTCGCCGCGCCGGCGGCCGCGTGCGCGCTGGACGATGACGTCGCGCTCTCGGATGGATCCGAGCACGATCGGTCGAGTGATCCTTGCGCCGGGCGCACCCCGGACTGCTACGATAGAAGCATGATCCAGCGCGCAGCCGAACTCCCCAGCGGCCGTCCCCCGGGCCGGCGGGCGTCGATCCCGGTGCCCTCGGGCGACGTGCTGGCCATGTTCGCGGTGGCGCTGTTGCTGCGCGTGGCCTACGTGTTCGCGGTGCACCGGCTGGACGCGCAACCGTCGTCCGATTCGATCGCCTACGATCAGCTCGCCTGGAACCTGGCGCGCGGGATGGGGTTCCAGTTGCAGGGCGAAGGGGTGCTCTACCCCACCGCCAAGTCGCCGCTCCTGCCCTGGCTCGTGAGCCTGCTGTACCGCGCCACCGGGCACTTCTACTTCGGCGCGCTCCTACTGCAGTGCGTGGTGGGCGCGTTCGTGCCGGTGCTCACGCGGGTGCTGGGGCGCAGCATGTTCGGCCCGGGCGTGGGCCGAGCGGCGGGCTGGCTCGCCGTGGTGCACCCGCTGCTGCTGTTCTTCTCGGGCTACCTGCTCACGGAGAGCCTGTTCAGTGTCCTGGTGCTGGGCTCACTCGCGGCCAGTGTGGCGTGGCTCAAGAACCCGCGCGCCACGCTGGCGTTCCGTGCCGGCGTGCTGTGGGGGCTCACGTGCCTCACGCGGCCCACGGCCATGCCGATGCCCGTGGTGGTGGTGCTGTGGGCGTGGGCACCGCTCGGTCTCATGCTGGCGCCAGCAGTACGTGCCCGGCAGGTCGGCATGGTGTTCCTGGGGCTGTTCCTCACCATCGCGCCGTGGACCCTGCGCAATGCGATCGTGTTGCACGACTTCGTGCTCATCACCACCGGCGGCGGCCGCACGTTGCTCGATGCCAACAACGCCCGGGTGTGGGACACGCCCGAACTGCGCGGCAATGCCATCAGCACCACCGAGGAAGAACCCTGGAAGTCGCGCTTCAGCGGACACTCCGAGATGGAAGTCGACCGCATGGCGAGCAAGGAGGCCATCGCGTTCGGGCTGTCGCGCTGGCGGCAGTGGCCCGAGATGTCGCTCATCAAGCTGTCGCGGTTCTGGCGGCTGAACGCCATGACCACCAGCACCGGGCGCTGGTTCGCCACCGGCTCGCTCCCCGACCGGTTGCTGCGGGCTGCCGACCCGCTGCTGCTGTGGTCGCTCATCGTGCTGCCTCTGGCACTGTGGGGGCTCGCGCGCACGCTGCGCTGGTCGCGGCGGCACTTCCAGTTACTACCGCTCTGGACCATCGTGGTGTTCACGTTCGGCACGCTGGTGTTCTGGGGCTCGCTGCGATTGCGCGTGCCGGCGGAGCCACTGGTGTTGCTCTACGCCGGTGCGGGCATCGCCGACCTCGTGTGGCGCGCGCGCGTGAAACGCGCCGGGCTGGCGCTGATCTCGGCCGCCCCACGCAAGTAGGCGCGCTCGCGCGCTCAGCCGCCCGCGGCCATCCGGTCGGCGCACCGAACCCCAGGCGACCTTCGGCGCCGCTACTTACCCCCCGCGCGAGCGCTCCCACGGCCGTCATCGCGCGAGCTGCAAGACCGGCCATTGCACGCTGCACGCGCCCACCTTGTCGGCGCGCCGAATTCGGCTCGCGCGCTCACGCCGCGCGCGGCGCGACCGAGGTTCAAGGATGAACCAGTGGGTCCGCCCCCCACTGGACGGCGAAGTCCTTGGAGGGAACCCATGCTCTCGAATCCCAGCAGCCGGCGCGCACCCTTGCGCGCGGCCATCCCGTTCTGCCTCGCTCTGCTGCTCTCGCCGGCCGCCCCCGTCCGCGCCGAGGAGGCATCCCTGTGGACGCGGCCCACGCTCACCGGCGACTGGAGTGGCACGCGCTCCAAGCTCGAGGATCGCGGCGTCACGTTCGGGTTCGTCACCACCAGTGAGTTCATGCGCAACGTGAAGGGCGGCGCCGGTGTGGGCACCGCCTCGCTCGACAACGAAGATGTGCAGCTCTCGATCGATGCCGAGAAGCTCATGCACTGGCCGGGCGCACAGTTCTTCGTCTACGGCCTGCGCGACTTCGGCCACAGCCCGAGCCAGTA